>DATGGW010000285.1:0-16876 GCA_035308345.1 Ktedonobacteraceae bacterium
GTAAGCTCCTTTACGTTTCTGCCTCTAGGAGGCCGGGTTGAACTGGAAGCGGCCCGATTGGCCCCTTTCTAATCGATGCTAAAGCTTCTGAGAACTTCCCGGATTGGGAAGCAACGCGCGTGAGATGAGGTCGGTCAATTGCTGTTGGTACGATGCAAGGGAATCCCGCTTTTCCAGCACGCATGCAGTAATGGCCCAATTGATCTGATTATTGACCCATTGCGTGGTGAATTGGGGGTTGCCTGGACGAAAATGCCCCTGGTTGATTTGACGCGCTACCGCTGGTTCCAAGGCTTGCGGGAGCTGTTGGCAGATCGGGACACTCATCTCAGGTGGGACTTGATGCAGCAACAAGATGATATCTTCATTGCAGGCCGCTAACTGAAACCCAACGGCAATGCTTCTGGCAAGCGCCTCGCCCCCGTGGAGGTCCATCATGGGCGGGACGATGGCGCGCTCCAGTTCATCAAGATAGGTGTGCAGGAGGGTGAGCGCGATGGTGTCCTTCGTCGGAAAATAGACGTAGAGCGAACCAACGCCCATCCCTGCGGCGCGAGCGATGTCAGCCATTGTCGTGCTGGTAAAGCCAGCGCGGGCGAAATGCTGACGAGCCACCCGCAAAATCAGGGCGCGACGTTCCGGGTCTGGGAGTCGGGGCATGTCTGACCTCCTGTATAACCGAATGGGATTCGTTTATATAAGTATAACCGAATGGGATTCGGAAATCAAGGGGTAGAGATTGTCTTGGAGGATTGATGACCTACTGCCTGTAAGCCACAAAGCCTCCTATGAACCGAGAGATTCGGTTAGACCCAGTTGCATAACCCGAACTCACGTTAAACTAGCGAAGGATTTCCGCCTCAGTGTACTAGCATGCTCTGGGTTAAAGTAAGCATCGATGTCTTTGGTGATTTCTCGATTCTGAACCTTGAGTAACATAACTGCGCCCCCTGCAAGCAAAATCTCGCCCGTCACCTGCCGTTTAAGTAATTCCTGCCCAAGCATGCGCAGATATTTTTCGATATCCTGTTTGTTCACTGCATTGGCTCCTGGAAGTCAATTTGTATTGTTAGTGAAGCCTGCTTACAGTGTAGCATACTATTGTCAACAATGTGCCAACCAGCATCTTGTAATTGCTTCACAGCATACTTTAGTGTCCAATAAGCGTACCGGTATTCACCTGCACCCAGCAAGGCGTTCAGGTCATTGTCGTTTGCGCCTCCGATCTGCTGGGTGATGAACTGGCTGCCCGGTTTGAGGATGCTCAGTACTTCATTATCGAGCATAAAATAAGAGGCGCCCACGGTGGGCACCCCATATTGTACACGAAAATCACGCGGAAAACTTGGCCGCCAGTTCTCTCGGAGATGGCTCAACCAGCACGGAACCATCGGGGAAAACAATGGTTGGCACGCTGCGCATACCGCGATTGATCTTGAGTACGTATGCGGCGGCCTCATTGTCCTCTTCTATATTGATATATTCGTAAGAGATGCCGCGCGAGTCAAACCAGCGTTTTGCCATGCGACAATCTCCGCACCAGGTAGTGGCATACATTTTTATTTTTTGTTCGTTGCTGACCTCTTCGTTAACCGGTGACATAGTCGAATTATTGGACATAAATAGCTCCTTACGATGATGTGAAATCAGGATAGACCTGTTGTGTTTCGTTAAGTATCTATAGTGAGTAACAAATTGATTAGTGGATGGTATTCCCGGCAGGCCGGTTGATCCGTTCCAGCATCAGATCGAGGAACTTTTTGCTGCCCGTCGCGACTAAGGCCGGATTGCGCGCCAGTACGCCCAGCACCAGCCCGGCGGTGAAATCACCGCGCAACGCCTGAGCCATCTGCGTGGGAGTGAGGCGGCGCATCAGGTCGAGCGCGTTGTCCCACTGCTCGTCGCTGTAGTTGCTGATACGCTTGTTGATCATATAGGAGATGTCCATGTCGCGTCCGAAACGCGCCCGCCATTGTTTGTCAAAGCGCCCCAGGAATGCGGCCGAGGTATCCCCGGCTTTGATGGCTTCGGCTGCCACGGTGCCTGCCATCTGCCCCGAATAAATGGCAAAGCGAATGCCCTCTCCTACCAGCGTGGAGCCATGGCCGCCTGCATCACCGGCCAGCAGCAGGCCAGCGCGCGAAAAAGATGCGACAGGTCCCTCGGACGGGAACAGTCCGGTATGGTACTCAACCGGGCTGGCATCTTTGAATTTGCCGTCGAACTGCGGCAGATCATGCATGATGCTGTCCAGGTAGATGCGCGCATCGTCGTCGCTGTCGGGATGCAGCACGCCGACGCCCAGGCGCACACGCCCATTGCCACGCGGGAAGGCCCAGGCATAGCCGCGCGGCGCGAAGCGACTGCCCATAATCAGATACAGTTCGTCCTGGGGATAATGTGGCGCGTACAGATCGTATTCCGCGCCGTAGCCGTAGCGGTGGAATGCCTTGCCCATCTGCGTGCGCACGCCTACATGGCGCGAGAAGCCGCTGGCATCGATGGTCACAGCCGCGCGTAGTGAAATCCGCTCGCTTACATGATTCTTCGCGGTCACACCCAGCACACGCCCGTCTTCCAGTATGGTCTGCTCAACGGTATGGCGCATTCGCATCGCAGCGCCCGCTGCTACAGCGCGCCCGGCAAGATGCTGGTAAACGCCGCGCACGTCCATCACGCATGCTACCGCGGGATTGTAGTTAAGTGGCACTTCACGATGGGGAGAAACAAAATACACCTTCGACACCGGGTGATACAGGTGTTCGGGGATGTCGAGCGCCTGCATATCGCTGACCCAACTGCCTCCGCTGGTATGCACCGGGTAGCCAATCTCATTCTGTCGCTCTAAAACCAGTGCGCGCACTCCCCGACTGGCGGCTGTTTCTGCGGCGGCTAACCCGGCGGGTCCGCCACCTACAATCAACACATCAACGTCGTTTGACATGAAAATCCTTCTCGCTAACTCTTATTGTGGAATAGTATAGCGTAGTAGCATGGCAAGGGACAAGGGCAGGGTTAGTTGAGATACAATGTTTTACGTGAAAGATATCATAAATTTGTGGGAACGCCATTGATCGCGTCCTCAAGCAGTTCAGGGACATGATACATCGCGTCCCTATAAAAGGAGAAATATATATGGCGCGTATCAAACTGGCATATATTGGAGGAGGCAGCACGCGCGCGGCCGGAACTCTGGCCTCGTTTATTCACCAGGGAGAAAACTTTGACGGCTCCGAGGTTGTGCTGATCGACCTGGATGAGGAGCGCCTGGGAATTGTGCAGACCATTGCTCGCAAGATGGCACGCGCCAGGGGCCTGGATATTACCATCACTGCGACAACTAACAGGCAAGACGGACTGCGCGATTGCGATGCCGTGTTGACGAGCTTTCGAGCAGGCGGCTTTGAGGCTCGTTACCTGGATGAGAGCATCCCGCTCAAACATGGCGTAATCGGGCAGGAAACACAGGGGCCAGGCGGCTTCTTTATGGCTTTGCGCTCTATCCATGTGACAAAGGGAATTATCGAAGACATGGAGATGATTTGCCCCGCGGCGCGGCTGTTCAACTATACCAACCCTATCAATATTGTCTCCGAGGCGATCACGCACCATACCCATATTCCGACTGTTTCACTGTGCGAGGGACCGATCATGGCAAACCGTGACTTTGCCGGGCTGGCCGGTCTCGACCCGGACAAACTGGACGCGGTATCCGTCGGCTTGAATCACGGATCGTGGACGATACGCCACCGGTATGAAGGACAGGATTTTATTCCAAAGCTGCGCGATGCCTATGAGAACGGAAGAATCCCGTCTACGCCGGAAAATCGCTGGGAACTGCGCCTGGTCGAACTGGCCCTGTTCATGAACTCGCTGCCAAGCCATTATTTCCAATATTATTACTTCAAGGATGAGATACTGGCTGCTCTGCAAGCGAAACCGACCACCAGGGCGCAGGACATCATGGCGAGCGTGCCGGACTACTGGGCGCATTATCGCGAGCAGGCGGCGCGTGATGTGCCTGAATTGAACCCCAAACGTTCGCGCGGCGGCATCCACGAGCTTGAACTGGCTTTAGATGTGATGGACGCCATCTATAATGACCGCAAAGAGGTCTGGTACGTCAACGTGCCAAATCATGGCTCGCTGGCGGATTTTCCAGATGACCTGGTGATCGAGACGCAGGCATTTGTGGATCGCCATGGCGTAACGCCTCTGCTATTCGGACACCTGCCGCGTCACGTGGTGGGCCTGGTGAAGATGCTCGGTGAATACCAGGCATTGGCCGCCGAGGCCGCGTGGTCGGGCAATCGCCGCGATGCCATCCGCGCGCTTGCCAGTCATCCGCTGGTTTTCTCACTGCGCAAAGCAGAAGCCATCTACGACGAGATGGCCGTAGCGCATCGCTGGTTTTTGCCAGAACGCTTGCTACGGTAAAAAGGAAACAATTTGGCTAATCCATCTTTGTGTGACTCCGGACTACGAAATGATGAGCCGCAGTATTCAGGAGGAAGATTATGCGCTATACACTCGGTGTCGATGGGGGCAATACAAAAACAATCGCGCTGGTAGCCAACCTGGATGGCGCAATCGTGGGAGCGGGGCGCGGCGGCTGTGGTGACATCTATAATGCCCCTTTTGTCGGCACTAACTGGTCCGATGCGGCAGCCGCAGCTATTGCCAATATCGAGTTTGCCGTGGAGAGCGCATTGCAAGCGGCGCATGCCACACCTTCCGAATTGCAGGCAGGGGTCTTCAGTATGGCCGGCGCGGACTGGCCAGAAGACTTCGCTCTACTAAGTTCTGCCATGCGAGCACGTGGTTATGGGCGCATCATCATCGTGCAGAATGATGCCATGGGCGTGCTGCATGCAGGGGTAGCCGATAATGTCGGTGTCTCTGTTGTGTGCGGCACGGGCGGCGCAACAGGCGCGCGCGGGCCAGATGGCCGCACCTGGCATTCAAGTTTCTGGCAGGACCAGGCGCAGGGCGGCGAGCAGATGAACTATATGGCGCTGAATGCAGTTGTGCGCGCCGAATTAGGCATCGATCCACCCACTATGCTCAAGCAGCGTTTCCTCGAATATTTTGAAATGGAAAGCGTGGAGGAGGTATTGCACCTGTTCACGAGACGCGGACAACGCCCATCCAGGCGTCTTAATGGCATAACGCCACTGCTGCTTAACGAAGCCCAGGCCGGCGATGTGGCTGCGCGCAAGATAGTACAGGAACATGGCAACGACCTGGGTGACTATGCCAGAATTGCAGCGCGCTTTGTCGGGCTGGAAGGCACTCCATTCTCGCTGGTGTTGGCTGGCGGCGTGCTGCGCCATCCCTCGACCCTGCTGGCAGATACCATCATAGAGCGCGTCAAATTCACCTCGCCAGATGTGCGCCCTACGCGCAGTCGCTTCGAGCCGGTGATCGGCGCGCTGTTCGCAGCCTTAGAGGCGGCCGGTCTGATTATCGATGATGCGCTACTCGAACGCATGATCCCGACGCTTCCCGCTTCTGAATTGTTCGCGACATGGCTTGAGTAAAAGAATAGTTGCCTCTATTGTTGTTGAACCGTTATCGTGTAATAACCATAGTTATCTGAGCTATTACCATCGCATACTCCGAAGTTTATAGTAGCTGGTTGGCTTAAGTTCATAGAGACCGTGTATACATGAGAACTATTGTAACTGGGTAATCCCACGGAAGCATCGGCGGTTTTACCATTGATGAAGAGCACCCAGCAGGTTGCAGTGTGAGGAGTAGGAAGATTATTTCCTGAAGTATCTGTATAAATGTAGAATGCATCAGACCATTGCGTTGAGGAAGCCTGTCCAGAGCCATTTATCGTAATGCTAACCATTCCGTTGTAGGTATTCTGTGTCGATACCCCCAATCCGTTAGAAGTTGCACTTGTGAAGTTAACCCGAAAGGTCTCTGCTATTGGCGGCGGCGTCGGGCTGGGCGTTGCGACCGTAGGTGTAGGCGTTGGCATGGGTGGCGTTGGAGTAGGCATTGCGGCTGTAGGTGTAGGCGTTGGCCTGGATGGCGTTGAAAACGTTCTAACCGATGTCGCAGATGGCCGAACAGGTGTTGAAGTGGCCGACGGAGTTTTCTTTGTGCCGACAATAGCTGTGCTGGCAATGGTCGCCGTCGCATTTTGCGATATATAGATCTTTTGGGTGATGGTGTGAGGTGAAAGAACTGAAGGAAGAAACGCAAAGAGCAGTGAAGTGACAATTGCTATGGCAGCGATCGCACAGATGATTGCAGCAATCATCCACCTGCGCCCAGAATCGCGCTTTCGCCCGGGATAGGCGGTTCCACCATTCCAGCTTCCTCCATTGGAGGAAAATGATTGTCCAATCTCGTTCCGTGGTCTTACCTCGTATGTAAGAGGAGCTTCCGCCGCTTGTGTAGGAAACGGAGTGGCAGGTTTTTGTATAAATGGGCTATCGTATCGCTCATAACCGGCGGGGGTGAATGATGCGGGCCGGGTAAATGCGTACGCGCGCCCATCTTCCTCTGTATATTGTAATGGTGGTGTATTGGGAAGTGGGGTAAAAGGCCCCTGGCCAGAAGAAATAGGGGTTTGTTTGTCGCTTTGCTGAAACATTTGTGGTCTACCGTACTGATAAAGTTCAGTAGAGCTCGCTTGCTCTAAGGCGTGAAAGACAGGCTCCTGAGAGAAGGGTGGTGTGGGTACATATGTCGGCTGCACAGCCGATATCTGTGTTTGAATGTGCGTAGGCACAGAAGAGTCATAGGAATTGTAAGGATTTTGCATGGCTGCAATAAAGGTGCGCACATCTGCATGACGATCCTCGCGCTGTTTCGCCATAGCTTTAAGTACAGCGGCCTCAATATATACTGGTAGTACAGAATTAAGTTGAGTGGGAGCGATAGCTTTCTCCGTCAAATGCTGGAACCCCATAGCAAAAAAATCAGGCGCCGTAAATGGCACATGCCCTGTAAAGAGTTCATAGGCGATACAAGCGAGAGAATATTGGTCACCTTCTTTAGAGACTGAGCCTTGAAAATGTTCTGGAGCCATATAAGAGGGCGTACCGGTCACAGTAACATGCTTGACGCTGCTTGTTGTCAATTGGGTCGCAACACCGAAATCGGCAAGAAGCGCTGCGCCTTTTATGTCGAAGAGGATATTTTCGGGTTTGAGATCACGATGAATAATATTCTGCCGGTGAGCGTATTCAAGCGCCTGTCCAATCTGAGAGAGGATAGATAAGGATGTTTCTATGGGCAAAACGTTTGGAGAATATCGCTTGATGAGGTCGCGCAGAGATCCATTGGGAGCATACTCAGCAACCAGGTAGGGGATGCCGTTATCTATGCCGACGTCAAAAATGTGGAGGATATGGGGATGTTTCATACGTTCAAGCAAGCGAGCTTCTTGCAGAAACCGATTACGTTCCTCGGTGGAATCAAGGTAGGTGTGAAGAATCTTGATCGCTACGGTGCGACCGCTAAGAATGGTATGCACTCCTCGATAGACGCTACCAAATCCGCCGCTCCCCAGGGCAGCAACGATACGGTAATTGCCGATACATCGGTCAATATAGCTTTCCCCATTCATTTTAACACCAACTTTTTAACACAAACGACCTACAAATGAAACATCTACAAGATTTCATCAAAATGAGCAAAGCTACTGTATAAGTCTAACAAAGTAGAAATCTAGTGTCAATATTTCATGTTGTATCTTAAGGAGAGATTATTTCTGCGACCAGGATCCTTTCCTGATAGCTTTCGGCAATGATAAGGGGAGGAGTTATTCTTTCGAAGCCAGAAGGGTAAAACTCTCTGGAGTGATTCTCTGTCAGTTCAGATGAGGAAGGATTATATAAACTGAAGGTCAGCACAGGTCAAATCATGTTGTGCGCTCGCTATGCCTCTTCTTCAACAGGCGCAACAGGCGGTTCCTGCTCGATTACCTCTTCAACCGTCTCTTCGATCACAGGCCCACCAGTCGCAGGTCTGAGAGAGCGAAACCGGCGTATCCGTTTGATGCGTCCTGTTCCTAATCCGCCCTGGGTATAGAGACGCACACTCGTGAGGACGCCTACGATGATGAGTAGACCAACAATTAGTACGAAGAGTAACACTCCCATTTCCATAATGACTTACTCCTTATAGCGAGATAGCGAGGATAATTGCCAGAACCACATCTTTTACACGCGTGATGGTTGTGTTTCGCTTCACCCCTTCCTGCGTGCGCAAGCAGCAATGTAGTACAATGGATTGCTATGTTTTTAGGAACTGTCATTTATAAAATAGTATCATTACAGCAATGGAGAAAGCAAACAATGCGAATCCGGCGTTATCGCCCTGGAGATATTGCAACCCTGGCGCACATCCAACAGCAAGCGGCGCAGGCGGACAGCCTTACGCCATTAAGCGAGGCGGATTTTGAGCAATGGCTGGCACAGCCTGAACTACAGGCGGAATCCAACGTGTTCTTGATTACCGATGATGATGACGAGTTGAACGGGTGGGGACAGGCGGACACTTTGGATGGTCTGGAGGGTGAAGTGGTTGGCTATACCGTCATGCAGTTACGCCGCAGTCAGCATGCCTATCACTTCCTGTGCGAAGGAGCCGTTCTGCCAGAGCAGCGGCGGCGCGGGGCGGGCTTTGCTTTGCTGATCAGCGCTCTTAACAATGCTCGCGTGCGCATCTTTGAGTTTGAATTTGAGGCCCGGCAAGAGAGCTACGCTATCTATTTTGAAGCTCTGCTTCCGGAAAACGATCCGGCTTCACCAGGCCTGGCAGCGCAATGCGAGATGCAGCCTGTCGATGAGCGAGCCGTGCCGGGTATGCGTCTGTATCGCTGCGAGTTGTGAATAACGCGCCTAGACTTTCTCAAATTCCGTTTTCACCGCGTACGTTCCGTCAAGCAACTTTTCCAGCCGGTAATCGCTGAAAAGCACCGGGTCAGTTTTATACAGGCATAGGAAGACGCGCAGCGCCAGTGCGCGTATCTCGATCTCGGCATGCGCGCTGGCTCGCATCTCGATGAAATGCCGCCACGAACGCGCATTGCCTGTCATTACCATGGGAGCCTCGGTTTCGTTGGGCAGCACCGAGCGCGCGCACTGCTGCACTTTCTTACGCAGGTCGGTTTTGGCCTCGGCGCTGAGAATCTGCGTGCCGGACTGCTGCATCTCTAGCAGGCGATTGCTGAGGGCGGCATATTCGCCGGAGGCGCGTTCGATGCGCTCTAAAAACTGGCTGTGGAATAGCTCATCGTTGTAGTATTCGGGACGCTCGACGAAGCGCAGCATGCGCCCTGAGACAAAACGCTGGCTGAGCTGGGAATATCCGAATCCTGCGCGATGTCGGACGATTTCATGTGTCACACTGCGCGAGATGCCGTATAGCAGAAAACTGAAAGCGGCGTGTTCGAAGACGGAACCATGACCGGAAGACTTGAGGTTGTCGAAATAGCGCTCTGCCTGGTCATTTAATGTGCGCTTGCGCCCGAAACTCATATAGCAGACCTGTCCGGCGATTTTGCTTAGTTGCGCGCCGTCTGGCAGCCTGGTTGGATCTTCCAGGTACTCTGTAAAATGCAGCGACTCGTCGAACCCTTCCAGGAAACCTGCTAAACCTGCAGGGTTGACCGTGGGGCGCGCAAGCAAAACTACCCCTGGCCTGCTGAGGTAGCTTGCTCCACCGGGAGAGGTATAGACCGGGGAATGCAGCAGCGCGAATCCAGAACTATCATCTCCGTGAAGTTCCTGGAACAGTTGTTCGGGCGCGATCGTAGACATATTTGCCTCCTGACTACTAGCTGGTGTAACTATGGTATAGTCTAGCAGGTTGGAAGCTGTTTGGCTACGGTCAACCTATTTCGAACTGGCGACTTGTTCGGATGGAGTGAGCAGGGCATCCAGGGTTGCGCGTCGAATGCGATACGCCTGGCGCGCGCCACGATGGGGCAGCGTGATGGCCTCCAACACGCCATTTTTGATCCAGCGCCTCACCGTAGTATCATCCACCCGTAATTGTTGGGCAACTTCGCGAACTGTTAGTAGGTCCGCTTCTTCATGTGCCACAATTGGCCTCTTTCTGCTTCTATGCTAGAATAACGGGCAGTCCTTAACAGACGTTGGACTGCACAGATTATCTATTTGACTATAACGACGAATGATCAGCTTTTTTGTAACAGAGTTCGTTAAAGCCGCTTAAAATGGTAATGCATGTAGCGCATTTGCAAAATAAGAGTGCCGTTCTTGTGGAAAATTGCAGTATTGTAGCTCGGTCCCTGGCTAGCCACCAATCATCGACATACTGCGATTGGCGCGTTTGAAGCGTTTATCCCCGATGTAGTGTTTCAGTTCTTTATTCCAAACCGCCTGTCGCAGTGTCTGCGCAAGCGCCTCATCGGATGCGCCGGAGCGCATGACAGCGCGCACGTCTGTTTCTTCGGTGGCAAAGAGGCAGGTGCGCAGCTGACCATCGGCGGTCAGGCGAATGCGGTCACAGGTGGCGCAGAATGGTTCGCTCACGGGGTTAATAAAGCCGATCTCACCGATGCCATCGCTGAAAGTGTAGCGACGCGCTGTTTCAGAGGGGTCGCCTGTAGTAATCGGCACAAGAGGGCCATATTCGGCTTCGATGATAGCTTTGAGTCCTGCGCCCGTCAGGATATCCTCTTTGCGCCAGATCTGATCGGCATCCAGCGGCATAAATTCGATCCAGCGCATCACGTAGGCTTTGCGCCGCGCCAGACGCACAAATTCCAACGCCTCTTCTTCGCTGTAGCCTTTAATAGCAACGGCATTCACCTTAATTGGATGGATCGATGGATATTTTTCAAGCTCCTCCAATCCTTCCAGCACGCGCTGTAATTGATCCCTGCGCGTCAACTGCGCGAACTTCTCGCGTATAAGTGAGTCCAGGCTGACATTGATGCGTGTCAATCCTGCTTCGGCGAGCGGACCCGCCAGTTGTTTCAGGAGGATGCCATTGGTAGTTAAGCTGAGACTGCGCAGTCCATCGATCTTGCGCAGCATGCGCACCAGTTCAGGGACATCTCGCCGCACCAGCGGTTCGCCGCCCGTCAGACGAATTTGCTCGATACCAATGCTTACGGCCACGCGCGAGATGCGTTCAATTTCCTCGTAAGAGAGGATTTCTGCCTTCTTGAGCCAGGGTAAACCTTCGGCTGGCATGCAGTAGGTGCAGCGAAAGTTGCACTTATCGGTAATCGAAATGCGCAGGCTTTTAATGCGCCGTCCATAGCTATCAACGAGCGGTTCCATGGGCAATCTCCAGTTCGGTATATCTCAATTCATTTACACTTCATGCTTAATCATAACACATTTTTCGAGCTATCAGCCAACGCCTTCGCCATCTCTTTCTCGCGCAGGCTGCCTGCATATTCCATCTCAACCTGCCAATGACTTGTAGCGCGCCGTAAGACATGCAACGTCAGCTCAAGCTGCGCAATTTGTAGTGAATGATAATACGCTTTCCCTTCCACTATATTTTTAGCTTCAGCTTTCAGGTGATGCGTGTGCATCTGGCAATAGTGAATGTAATGATCGACCAGTTCAAGGCGCTCCACGGGGTGCAGGAAATCGAAGAAACACACTTTGAGCCAGAAAAACTTCGAATACTCTCCCGGATGCGCGCTGGTATCCATCATCAAGTAGTGAAAATGCCCGCGTCCCTCATCCGTGATGGAGTAAGCTCGCGCCTGCCTTTCATGTTGTATTACCTCATCCTGTTCCGGCGAAGCTATGATGAGCCCCTCTTGTTCTAATGCTTTCAATTTTGGATAGAGCGAGCCATGACTCACCTTCGTTTCTGGCCCGATCATATCACTCATGATCTTCGCGATCAGGTAACCATGCATTGTATCGCGCATCAACAGCGCGAGGATCAGTAGTTCGTACACATCGCCCTCTTTTCTTGAAGTCAGATTGAGTTGGCGCTTATTTTCATTATATCTGGTCGACCAGTCTAATAGAGCTGTCTGGTGAACATATATTAGATAGTAATATATTCGATGGATTAGTAATTGTCAATTTTACCCCTCCTGGTAGGATGTGGAGGAGGGAGAACGGGGCCGGACAGAAATGTAGGCGATCGGATGCCCCTGGTGGGCATCCGATTACGCTCAGTAGCTCACAAGGGTAAAGCCGTTCTTGATGGTAATTGGGCAATTTTTCTTGAGCGATTTCCAGGCAAACTTACTCATGCTGGCCTGATCGCGCAAGCGGACGAGCTGTTCCTCATCGAAGTGTTCAGAGGCAATGATGACCGCTGTGCGTAATTCAGCGCGTCGTTCGTTAATGATTAATTCTAGATCTGCCAGCTTTTGCCGGTCATATGCCAATCCCTGGACGGCTTGTCGCGCCAGGTTTGCCCAATCCATATAGGGAGCGCGAAGTAGGGCAAATTTATGGATGATAAAGGATGAAAGTTCATCATAACTAGGAATAGCTGTATTGTTCGTCATGCTTGCTGCCCCTCTCTAACATACAATGCACGGAACCAATTTACTTATGGTTAAAGACCCGATTTTATCAACGGAAAAGAGGATACCATAAGATTATGCCTGTTGTCAATCTTATGTGCAATTCTATTCAGAATATTGCACTGGAAGACTATGTTGAAGCAGTATAATATAGAAAGTTACAGCGAAGGTCAGGTTGGGACTCTAGAGGTTTTGTCCTGCTTCAGCCGTGATGCTGAAACTCCACGACGGCAGCACTTTACTTGTCGCGCACCAGAACCCGATATTATCGTCGTTCGTATTATTGCTCGCTGTCACCCAGCCTGTTACCTGTCTCGCCTGGTTTAGCGTTATTTCAACTGTGGAAGCGTTCGTCTTATAAGAGCTAGTCCCACCTTGCAGACCGAAATCGCTCGTCGTGATGGGTGGCTGAATGATCCAACCACTTGACGGATAGCTATAGGTCTGGTCTCCAATAAAGGCTTCCTGCGAATCCCATTGGGTCGATGAGATGTGCATCGAGGAAAGCATCAGCGGCTTGAACGCTTCTCCCGGGCGGTTATCTAAAATGACGCTGCCTGTAACAATGGTTGAGACCTGTGTGACGAAGACGTTGTTCGCCGGGGGCGTGAGCGTGACGACAGAAGACACGTTCAAAGTAGCGATAGTTCCCTTAATGGAGAGCAGCAGATTCGAACCCACAGTATGCCAGCTAGCGGTGATCGCTGCGCCCTGACAATAGTCCGTCGGACATGATACGCTGCTCCATAATGCAGGCAGCAAGACGATAGAGGTTCCCCACTGCGAAGCCATGCTATATACCATGCGGAAATAACTACTACTCAGGTCGAGGGCCGCATACTGAGGAAAGTTTGTGCCGCTGCCGTAGCCGATCTGGAGAATAATGCCGTTTTGACTGACACTCCATGTATTCGTGGTCTTATTCGTCCGGGATGTTGCGGCATTTTCCTGGGATGGGGCTGCCGATTTTACTGAAGTCGTAGTGGTGGTACAGCCGGCAAATATGGTCAACAGTAGCGTAAGTGCTATGCTCATTCGGGAAACATGCGCGTATCTGGACTGGTTCATTGCACCTTTTCCCTTCTCACTGAATATGTGCCTGGCGGACTATTCCGGTCAGATAACGAAAAAGTCGCCAGTAATGTTGTAACATGTCCACTCGTAGACGCTCAATGGCTGACGCAGGAGTCTGGGGTGTAAGTATCACTTTTCATACCATTTGTACAGGTCGTATGTTTCCAGATGGCTTTTGTAAAGTTGGCGTTGGTCACAATCGCTCCGGTGAGATCGGCGTTGGTCAGGTCGGCGCTAATTAAAATGGCATTGGTTAGGGTAGCTCCTGGCAGTGAGACATTCGGTTTCTGCAGCGCATGGCATACAGGGTCATTACTCCCCAGGTTGGCATTAGTGAGTATTGTGCCGGTCAGGTCAGCGCTGGTCAGGTTAGTTCCACCTAGCAAAGCTCCGCTCAGGTCGGCTCCGCGTAGTTTAGCGTGTCCAGTGATCGAGGCAAAACACAGATTAGCATTTTTCAGGTGGGCGTTGCTCAGATTAGCGATGTCCAGGTAAGCCGAACTCAGATCGGCTTCATTAAGGGTTGCATTACTGAAATTAACACCGGCAAGGTCAGCACCACTCAGTTGGAAACCAGTCAGGTCTACATAGCTGAAATCAGCGCTGTTAAGATTTACAACAGGATTAATGATGGGTTTGGGGATATTTAGCTCCTTCGGGTCTTGTTGTGCAATCAAGTCTCCACTATACAGGAATTTCAGAACCGTTGCCTTATGCGGTCCATCCAGATCTTGCAGTATGGTTAATGTCCTGGCTGTTGCCAGAATCCTGACATTATCTCCTAAAGTACCTTGAGTGTGCAGATTCGGATCGAGCAGCAGGTCCGACATGCGATCCAGGTAGGTCTGCAAGTTGGCTTCTACCTGTTGTTCCTGTGCGAGCTGCTGGTTTTGCATGAATTGAGTATGATTGAGCTGATCGCTGTTATAACTCTGTATTGTGCTGATGCCAATCGCCCCGGCGGCCAGTACGATTGGTATGATGAGCAGTGTCAACCAGTCCCAAAGAGATTTGGGTTGGTGGTCGCGATCCTCTGGCCCAGGGTATATGCCGAACCCTGTCCACGCGAACGGAGCATAGGAATAACCTGCGTAGATTAATGCGGCCAATCCGAGCAAAGTTATCAGTAGAAATGCGCAAGCAAAGAAATAATGTTGCTGTAGAAATAGCCAGATTGTCGCGACAACGAGAAGACCTATAGATAGCAAAGCGCCAATGGCGAGGGCCGCAACCTGCCACGGCTGCATTTTCTGGTTAGGGTTTTCTGCCATGAAGCACCTCACAGGTGAATAGCTTCGCAGCATATACATATATGGATTATCTGGAAGCTATTTATAAAATTAGAAAATAATGACTCGCCCCTTGATTTAAAGTCAATTGCTCCTCGTCAGGTATTCTAACACATCCTTTGAGCTAAGTGTAGTCTTTTCAATCGTTTGCGGTAGAAAGATGGGCGGCGTTATAAAAAAGGGAACCTGGCTAGCTATAGAGCCAGGTTCCCATACAAGGAGGCACGATGGGTTTATACGTCGTAGTACAGCGCGAATTCCAACGGCGTGGGGCGCAGGCGCACCTCGTCCGATTGGGCGCGTTTCAACTCGACAAAGTGTTCAAGCAGGTCGGTCGTGAAAACACCATCTTCCAATAGAAAGGCATGGTCGTCTTCGAGAGCGTCCAGCGCGGCATCCAATGAGGCGGGTACGGAGCGAATTTCTCTCAGCTCTGCCGCCGACATGTGGAACAGGTCGCGATCGACGGGACCAAAACCGTGTTCGCTCGGTTCGATGCCGCGACGGATGCCATCGAGGCCGGCCAACAACATGGCCGCGAATGCCAGGTAAGGATTTGATGTTGCGTCGGGTGAGCGGAACTCGATGCGTTTCGCCGAGGGACAATCGGTCAGAGGTATGCGCACGGCTGCGCTACGGTTGCCTTTTGAGAAGACCAGGTTCACCGGCGCTTCGTAGCCAGGCACCAGGCGCTTGTAACTATTGGTGGTGGAAGCCACGATGCCCAGCAGCGCGGGAGCGTGGGTCAGCAACCCACCGATGTAGTAGCGCGCCATCTGTGATATACCGGCGTAGCCTTCTCCATCGTAGAACAGGGGCTTCTCGCCTTTCCACAGGCTTTGATGCACGTGCATGCCAGAACCGTTATCGCCAAACACCGGCTTGGGCATGAATGTGACTGTCTTGCCATACTTGCGAGCCGTGTTCTTCACAATATATTTGTAGAGCAGCAGATTGTCTGCAGTTTTCAGCAGCGTATTGAAGCGGATATCGATTTCCGATTGTCCGGGCGCGCCAACTTCGTGATGCTGCGCCTCAACCGGCACACCGTTCTCTTCGAGCAGCAGCACCATTTCGGTGCGCAGGTCCTGCAGTGTATCGTTGGGCGCGACGGGAAAGTAGCCCTCTTTCACGCGCATGCGATGGCCGAGGTTAGGTGTGCCACCATTGCGCGAGCTGTTCCAGTGCGCCTCGTCGGAGTCGACCTCCGCGTACTGGATGTTGGCGGTCGAGTTGTAGCGCACGTTGTCAAAAATGAAAAATTCGGCTTCCGGGCCGAAATAGCTGGTGTCTGCGATGCCGCTTGAGCGCAGGTGCGCTTCCGCTTTACGCGCGATGTAGCGTGGGTCGCGGCTGTAGGGTTTCTTGGTTCCACCAGGGCCGGGGTGAGCGATGTTGCAGACCAGGCTCAGGGTTGGCGCCACGGTGAAAGGATCCATAATCGCGGTGTCTGGATCAGGGATGATGAGCATATCGCTTTCATTGATCGTCTGAAATCCGCGCACGCTGGAGCCGTCGAACGCTTTCCCTTCCACAAACGTCTCGAGTTCAAGTTCGTGCAGTGGTACGCTGAAGTGCTGCCACGTACCAGGTACATCAACGAACTTGAAATCGACCATTTTCGCATGATGCGCTTTGGCAAATTGTAGTACTTCTTCGGGAGTCATATCCTATCGTCTCCTTCTGCTTTTATCCCGGCTCCATTGCTGGAATATGGGCATCTTTTCCATATTGGTGTTTATATACTTTGCACAAAGACGGCCGCTCCTCAGTCATAAACTGAAGAGATCAACCTTTGCTATAATCATAGAATGTTGCTGTCTGTGATGCTATAGGTAGATTACCCGAAAGTTACAATATGATATTTATGCACATTGCACAAATAAAAATGAGAGAAACCAGGCATTGACAAGTTCTTGCAGGTGTAGTATTATACACTCTGTCAAGAGGAACCGCCTGTCTGCGCAGGTGAACCGGTGACGATAGCGAAGAGGGTACACCCGTTCCCATCCCG
>DATGGW010000286.1:0-3384 GCA_035308345.1 Ktedonobacteraceae bacterium
TCTCTGCTACGCTAGCGAACCGGTTTTCAGAGCGTTTCGCCATCGCTTTGCGTACCACATCTCCCAGTTCCAGAGGGATTGAGGCATCGCGCTCGCAAGGAGAAGGCACCGGCGCGTACAGGTGCATCTTGACGACTTTCACATCGTCCGGGTCATCAAAGGGAAGCTCGCCCGTCAGCATCTGGTAGAGCAGCACACCCAGCGCGTAGATATCGGTGGCGGGCGTCACGATGCCGCGTGTCTGCTCCGGGGCCATATAATGAGGCGTCCCTGGTATCTGGTCGAGTGGAATAGGTTTGCCCGTTTCTTCCAGTTCAAGGTTCTTTGACGTGCGCACAAGTCCAAAGTCGGCCAAATAAACGTAGGGCGCGCCACCCCGGCGCGCGTCCAGCAGCACGTTGGAGGACTTGATATCGCGATGGATCAATCCCTCGTCATGCGCATACTCTACGGCATCCAGCAGTTGCAGGAAGATGGCAGAGATATCTTGCAGATCGGGCAGTTCGCGGCGCAGGTAGCCGGTAAGCGTACCGCCCTCGATAAAAGGCATCACCAGGAAGAGCAGCCCGCCCTGTTCGCCAAACTCAATCAATTGCAAGATATGTGGGTGATGCAAGCGGGCGATGGTACGGGCCTCGCGTAAGAAGCGTCGGCGCATCTCGCGATCGGCGGCGTAATTGCCAAGTATGACTTTGATTGCCACCTGTCGCCCGAACGCAGTACGCTGTCTCCCCTCGTAGACAGCCCCCATGCCTCCGGCACGAATGCGCCGGATGACATCATAATTCCCAAGTTGCGTACCCTCTAAGGTCTGCATCGTGAGCGTCTATCCTTCCCTTAGCTGCCGCCTAAAACCGGAGTGGGGGTTGTCTGCGCGCCGCCTAAACCCGTTGTGGGAGTCACTGGCGGCGCGCCGGTTGGAGTTGCACCCACTGTAGGACTGGTCGGCGTGGGGGTAGAAGTTCCGCTTACGCCCGGAATAGCCTTAATCACCAGCGTGATGTTGGCGGCAGCCGGCATTGTATTCCCGCTCGAAATGCTGATAGCAACACTGCTGACTCCCACCACCGCTTGCAAATACTTCTGCGCATCGCTTTCAGACCTGTTGGCGATGGAATCCTTCAATTGCTGTTGGAGCGCAGGGGAGAATTGAAACACCCATTCGCCCTGCGCGGCCACCACCAGCGAGACCGTATGCCCGGAACTAATCACCGTCGCCTGCGTCACTCCTGCCACCACGTTGCCCACCAGGGCATAGCCAGCGCCGGGGTTCTTCGCCGCTTCCGCTTTGAGCGCATCCGCTGCAATAGCCAGCGCCGCCGTTTTGTCGAATACCTCCTCCGTGCAAGTCGCTGTGCCAGTGACGATCACACTTTTCGCCTGGTCGCCGGGCCTGTGATTGGCTGTGACGTTCGCTGTGCAGTTCAGTGTGTTATTCACCACTTGCTCATTGGATAGCACCTTCTTCTGCAACGCCGCCTGCGCCGACGGCTTGAGCGAGGATATCAGATTATTGCTGGCGCTGTTTATATCGTTCTGAGTGATGACCGAGTTGGGAACGGAGTTCTGGCCACCAGCAAAAGCTGCAAGATTTCTTACACGAATATTACTGCTTCCACAACAAGCACCATTGATGTCAAAAGCTCTAATATTTCCACTAGTACCTATATTAACTGCAGTACCGGTTGTAAACGTACCCGCAACAGGTATATAAAGAGGTCCATTGAAAGAAACCTGAACGCCATCAGCACCTATAAGAATACCTCCTGGAACTGTTACGGGATTAGTGTTAAGATTAATAAATTGCAGCGAACCCGAAGCTCTGGCTCCTGGAATCGAGCCAGTTGCATTGGCTGAAGCCGAACTCGGTGGTGTTGTATCGCTCAGGATACTTGCCTGCACCTGGCGCGCCGATTGGTTCGGCGTTCCCGTCACGGCAGTTATTACGAAATTGTCGGAGACCAGCTTGCTGTCGGGCGTGATAGTGACGGTGGCTGTCACCGTTGTGCTGGTTATTGCGTGGAAAGCATTCTGTCCCAGCGGCGAGGCAAAGGCAATACCCGCCAGCAGCAGCAACGTGAGTATCACCAGCAGGATGGCAAGCAACTGGCGAGATGTGCGGCGTGGAGGTATGCCACCTCCACCACCTCCACTGCCAGAACCGCCTGTGTTGCCTCTTGTTGGTGGTTGCCCGCCGCCAACCGCGGGCGCGCGCCCGCTAGCAGCTAATGCCGCCCCTGCTGCTGCCGCTCCCGCCACAACAGTAGCGCGTTTACCGGTATTCCCACTTCTCACAGGGATAGCAGTGGCTGCCGCACCAGCGTCGGCGGCGCCTGCAGCCGGCAGCTTGCCGGTTGTTTTGGGCTGCGACGAGGGCGGCGCAAAGATGATAGGCTCGACTGTACGTGGCGGGCCACCCGGCTTCGCGCTTTCATTCTCCGATACGGGCATACCATTATTATTAGAGGTAGAGCCAGCATTTCCCTGCGGCGACGAGGAGGACGACAACAAATCAGCGCCGGCGATACTTCCACCAGCGAAAGCCGCAAATGGCGCGGCCCCTGATGTCTCCCAGGTTGTTGTATTATCATCACCAGATGAAGAAGCAGGGGTCGATGCAGGAGGCGCAGGCGAAGCATCGACAGGTATGGGTACAGGTTGCGCAGTTCTATAAGCGCCGGCCTGTTCAGCTAAAGGAGGCGCGGTAAGGTCAGCAGCGGGTTTAGGCTTGCGTCCAAACAATAGCAGCCCTTTTTTCGCGTTTCCATTATCCGGCTGTTCCATGCGCAGCGCAGTAGCGTAGCTATCCAACGAGGTATAGACGGTAAAACGTCGCTGGCGCGCAAAATCAGCCGGGCCGGGAACAACGCCGGGCGCGACAAAGATTATTTCTGTTTTGAGACCGCGCCGCATATTTTTAAGCCCATCAAAATCCACCGGACGTTGAAAAGCCCGGTTATTCTCCGGCAATACCACGGCAACCTGCTTACGGCCAAGTTCGTCCTGTATCAAGATGGCTTCCAGGACACTCGCTCTGTCATCGGTAGGAGCTACATAAATGATACCTATGGATGCGCTGCGGGGGTCATTCGCGCCCAGCAGGTCCGAGCCGTCACCCTGTCTCATCGCTCAATCCCTCTTTTACCCTGATAATACCGTATTATTCCTGATTTTGGAGTATAGATGCTGATGTTGACATTTTACACTAAAAGAGAGAAATCGCAAGAGGAAACCTGGCCCGTCATGAGAAATAAACGGGATTCAGGCGCAATTTGTGTAAATGCTTCGCTACTCCTGTGGCTATCGCCTCTTCTCCACGTAATGAGTATGATTACCTGGGACCGGCGCTGCGCACATCGTCTCCCGGCAATTCAAATTGCGTGA
>DATGGW010000287.1:0-4156 GCA_035308345.1 Ktedonobacteraceae bacterium
AACGCATTCCCGGAGGCATCCACCAGTGAGGCTTGCGTGCCGTCGCTAGCCAGCGACGGCAAATGAACATCATATTGGCATTCAGAACAGGCCGGGTAATGCGCTTGACCGCGAAACCCGCGATGATACCGAGGATGAAGGCGTCGTAGCCATCGGTATAGAGCTTTTCAGCGAGAGACGGATGCGCGCTGAGATGTGGTTCGAGCCAACTGGCACGCAGTGCGTCATGGAAGAATGGCAACACCCACAAAAACATGGGGATCGCGATCAAGGTCCCCAGCACCAGCACAAGGAAGGGGATAGCGGCCTCTTGTGCCGTGGTGACCGGCTTAAACCGCGAAGGGATGAGCGGCACACGCATCAGGAAGCGATCGAGCGCGTCTGGCTTGGATGCTTCAGTCTTTGCTTCGTACTTAGTAGAATTGAAGCCGATCTGCTGGTAGAGCAGCAGTGCCATCAAACCTTCCATGTACGGCCGCACGACGTGCCGGACGTTATTCCATTGCGTGACGGAGAGCCACTGAACAACGCCGCCGTGGGAGACATCCTGGCTGAGCAGGTGGTCCCACCTGTACTTGACATTCCAGAGATGGAGGTCAAGGTGCTGGCCAAAGAGTGTAGCGACGACATGCTGGCCCTGAAGCCACTGCGTCAGAATGAAGTAGAGGGCGATCATCGACAGCTTGCCGAGATGCCCAAAGAACAGGCCATAGAGCTGCCCCTGGATGAAATTGAGCACCTTCTGACTGCGCTTGAGCTTAGGAAGCTCAGCAGGGGTTTCTAGCGCAATCCCACTTATAGCAGGTTTCATGTTACTCTCGCCTCTTTCACCATTTGTCCAGGATCGGTTGGCATCCTGTTCTAGTATTTCCACTTCCTGGAAGTGCTGCGGGTTTCAGTTCACCGTACAATCTGGAGCAGGGATGCGGGCAACCCTCCTCTTGCTGTTTTTTTTCCGTCAGGGCAAGGGTGCCGACTGAAGGGAAGTGATATACTCATAGAGAGTAAAGTGAAGGCCCAAGCAGGAGGAAGGCACATGAAGCCAGCCCGGAAGTATACGCAGATGAGCAGACGGTTTTATCGTGCGGAACAGACTCACTGCCCCGTCTGCCAAAGACGGTTACGGCGCGCCGTGACCTTGACGGAGCGCACCGTCATCACGCTGGAAGAGGTCATCAAACTGGTCCACGCCGGCTACCGCTGTCCAGATGAGCAGTGTGAGGGACACCGGCGAACCTATCGGAGTGCGAGAGCAGATGCACTGGCGTTGCCATGGTTCACGTATGGAGTGGATATCGTGCTGCTCGTGGGACGGTTGCGGCTGAGAGAGCACCAGACGGTGGATGAGATCCATCAGGAGTTGCTCAAGCGACTGGCCCCGCTGGGGGTGAAAATCGCGCGGCGGGAAGTGCTCTACCTGTTTGAGGCGTACTGCACGCTGGTGCGAGCCTCGAGTTCGGCCAAAGACGACAAGGAGTGGTTGGCACAGGTGGAGAAAAATGGGGGCATCATTGTATCGGTGGACGGTATCCAGCCCGAGAAGGGCAACGAGACGGTCTACCTGGTGCGCGATGCGCTCACGGGGCGCGTGCTGGCCGCTGAGAATGTGACGTCGTCAGAGACGGCTGTGATGAAAGAGCTGCTGGCACCCGTGGTGGCATTGGAGGTGAAGGTGCTGGGGACGATCAGCGATGCGCAAGAAAGTGAACTGCTGGCCGTCCAGGAACTGTGGCCGAACGTGCCGCACCAGGTGTGCCAGTTCCATGTGTTGCGCGACGCGTCCAAGCCAGCGTTTGAGGCGGACAAGCAGGTCAAAACGGCCATGCGCAAACGTCTGCAGCCCAAGGTGCGTGAAGTGCGCAAACAGATCAAGAAGCGCCTGGCCACGGCCTTGCCCGACGAAGCGAAGCAGCTCGCGGTGCTCGACGAGTACGCAGCGGGGATCGTAACGGCGCTCAATACCGATGGGCTGCAGCCCTTCAAGTACGCCACGGTGGAAGCCACCCCGATGCTCGATGAGATCGAAGCCAGCCTCCAGCAGCTCTCCCAAAAAAGGGGTCAGTAAGCCTGCTGGTGGCCCAGAAGCTGACCCGCCTGCAGAGCATCGTAGCGGAGCGGGCTGCCTGGACTGAGCAGGTGGCGCAGATCAACCGCCTGCACGGCTGGCTGATCGAGGTCGAGCACCTGCTGGACGAGCACCTGGTGCCGCAGGGAGAAGTGCTGAGCAATGTGAGCGTAGGAAGCCGCCTGGATCGCTGGCGGGAGCAGATGGCCGCTCGGCTGACAGAGGACTCGCTTTCCGAATTAGAGCGAGAGTGTCTCACCGAGTTCTTACAGGTCCTCTCCAACTTGCGTCCCTATCTGGTGCAGTGTTACGACCGAGAGGACTTTCCGCGCACCAACAATGACATGGAACGCAGCATTCGCGGCCTCAAAACGCAGTATCGGCGCGTGAGTGGCCGCAAGAACTGGAACGCCTATTTGTTGCGCTATGGGCGCTCGGTCGCCTACGCCGCCTGGTGGGAGCAAGACGCGACCCATCGCCAGCATCTGGAACAGCGCGCCGCCCAATTGGACCGGACCCGCTGGCGCGAACTGCGACAGGAGACCACCGTCGCTCAGAGCGAGCAGCTCACGCGCTTTCGCTTCCGCCACAAGCGCCAGTTCTTGCTCGCTTCCCTTGAGGAGCGCTGGGCTACGGCTACTCAGTCGGCACCCTTGCCCTGACGGAAAAAAAACGGACGTAAAAAAGCCGCTGAGCCAACCCGGCTCACGCGGCTTTATGCGAAGCCCCATCTTGAAAAAACGGCAGTGCAGCTTATGCACAGAAGGTCGGACATCCAAATGCTATTGTCGTTCACCGGTAGATTCCTCCTCCTGCCAATCGCTCACTTCAAAATTCTGATCGCCCTTATTATGCACGTAAAAGAGCTTTGTAAAACCCTCTGCATACGAGGGACGAGTTAGCTTCTTGAGCGTGGCAAAAATGGCTACATCTGGCACCCTGGCCTTTCCTTCGCGGGCGCGGTTGCGTTCCAGGCACTGCTTGAGCTGCACCGCGAAAAAGTAGCCGGTGATCTCAGCATGGTAAAGATGGCCCAGGTCGATCAGTTCTTTGCGCTCCGCTATCGTCGGGTTAGTATTATCGACCACTACGGAAAGTCCCTGCTGCAATGCCTCCTCGATCAACTGCCGCTGCTTGCGGGCCTTGCCACTGTTTTTCATCAAATCCTTGCTCACATAGCGATAGGTCTCTCCAAAGCGACTGCGCGCGAAGGTGGTTTTGCCAGAGGCTTGCAGACCAATCATGATGACCAGTTCCATGTGTACGCTCGTTTCCCTGTTGAAGTTTCTCTAGCATAGCACAGTTTGTGCGGGAAAGCGACACATTCGCTCAAAGATTCACAGACCCTGGTAATCAAATGATATGATGCATAAAAATTGCGCCGTAGAGCAACCGGTATTTGCATTTTCAGCAAAAGAGGTGAACTATGCTTTTAGATGAGACCAACGTGCCTGAAAACCTGCGCCTGAAGTTATCCGGTCTGCTTGAGCCGGGCATGATGCACGCGCGCAGGATGCATTTCGATGAACTGTATGAGCAGCTTCCCAAAGATCCGAGCGTGCGCGTCGGCGTGTATACCTCCGAAATCGCGCCGGGTGGAGCGACTTCCTGGCACTTACATAATGGCGCTGGCTTCTTCCTGGTGCTACAAGGACGAGTGACCATCGAATTTAAGGATACTACGCGCCACTATCAGGCCGGTGATGCCTACGCCGAACCCATCGGAGTCCTCCATCGCGCCGTCAATCCTGAACCCGAAATTCCATTCATCTGTGTGGGCTTCGTGGTAACACCGAAAGACCGCCAACACGTTGTGAACGTGAAAGAGCCGTGGTAACAAAATAGAAACTGGACTTACATGTGACTCCTCGGACGGCCGGCTTCCCATGTGGAACACTCATCGCGGAGGTCTTCGCGCCAGACCCTATCGGGCCGCTGCTGGTCGTCAATCACTTTCCCAACTGGCAGGTGGATTTCGAGTATGAGCGCGAAATGCAAGCGGTACTTGCGGCGCGGGTCGTAGAGGAGCGCGCCCATCAGAGGAGTCTGCATGTACTACTGTGCGGTGATATGGATGCCGATCCTGACGCC
>DATGGW010000288.1:0-9163 GCA_035308345.1 Ktedonobacteraceae bacterium
CAAACAGAAGGAGAAGGAACGCATATGAGTCTGGCACTGCTGATCGCGCGGCTGCTGCTGGCCGCCGTCTTCCTGGTGGCCGGCCTCGCCAAGCTGGCCGACCTGGCCGGGTCGCGGCAGGCCTTACACGACTTTGGCATGCCGCCATTCCTGGCTAACACCGGTGGCGTACTGCTGCCCCTGGCGGAGCTGGCAGTGGCGGTGGCGCTCGTTCCCGCGGCCTCCGCCTGGTGGGGAGCCGTGGGGGCGTTGGCGCTCTTGCTCCTGTTTGTGGCCGGCATCAGCTATAACCTGGCGCGCGGGCGTACCCCCGACTGCCACTGTTTTGGCCAGTTGCACTCCGCCCCGGCGGATCCGTCCACCCTCATGCGCAATCTGGTGCTGGCGGCCCTGGCGGGCGTCGTCGTCGGGTTCGGACGAAGCAACGCTGGACTGGACGTCGGGAGTTGGCTAGGGACGCTGGACCTTCCCCAACGCCTCGAACTCTTAGGGGCAGGAGTGCTGCTGGTGGCGCTGGTCGGAGAAAGCTGGCTCCTGTTCCAGAGCCTGTCTCAGCAGGGACGGATGCTGCTGCGGCTGGAGGCCGTCGAGGCCCGCCTGTCCGAGGCGGGTCTCGACCCTGCGGCTGGAGGCGCGGCCCTGGTAGGGCTGGCGCCTGGCACCCCGGCTCCCTCGTTCCGCCTTGCCAACCTGCAGGGAGAGGTGCTGACGTTGGAGACCCTGGTGGATCGTGGCAAACCGCTGCTACTTCTCTTTGCGAACCCCGACTGCGGACCATGCGCAACGCTCTTCCCGGAAGTGAGCCGCTGGCAGCGCGACTATGCCAACCGGCTGACGCTGGCTGTTATCAGCCGCGGCAGCGCGGCAGCTAACCAGAACAAGGTACAGGCGCTGGGAATCACCCTGCTGATGCTGCAACAGGATCTCGAAGTGCAAGCCGCCTACCAGGTGTCAGGCACCCCCAGCAGTGTACTCGTGCGCCCCGATGGGACCATCGGCGCTCCGCTGGCGCAGGGTGCCGACGCCATTCGCAGGCAGGTCGCCGGCGCGGTTGGCTTGCCGGTACTCCACTCCCCCTCAATGGCGGCTCACTCGGCTCAAAGAAACGGCGATGGGGCCAGTGTAGAGCCTGCACTTGCGATCGGCGAACCGGCCCCTGACTTTCGCCTGCCTGATCTGGATGGCAACATGGTCCAGCTCTCCGACTTCCGGGGGAGTTCCACACTCCTGCTCTTCTGGCGACCCGGGTGCGGCTTTTGCCAGCGTATGCTCGCCGACCTGAAAGTGTGGGAGGCCCACCCACCCACCGGCGCGGCGAAGCTGTTGATCGTCTCGAGCGAGAGTGTGGCGGACAACCAGGCGATGCAATTGCGCTCGCCGGTCGTCCTCGATCCACAGGGCGTGAGCGTGGGCAGGCAGTTCGGGGCCATGGGCACCCCCATGGCGGTGCTGATCGATGCCGAGGGCAGGATCGCCTCGGAGTTGGCGGCAGGGGCGCCAGCCGTGCTGGCGCAGCTCAGGCAGCCACAGGAGAATACGGCGACCGTCTGAGAGCAGCTCCGAGTTCAGACGCAAGGAGGGACGCATCTCATGGCCCCAGGGCGTCAAGCAGTCGTCTTCCGGGGCGTATCAGGACACGAAAAAGAGGAATGGCTTTTTGCGCGTTGCTCTTTTTCGTGTCCTTCAGGGTGGGCAGTCTCCTGACAGGTGGAGCGCCGATCAAGAAAGGGAGTGGCATCCGTGTCAACAACGAAGAGGCCATCTCATTCCCACATCGTTCTCAAACGCATCGTTGTGTCGCAGCAAACGAAGGTTTTTGGCACACCTCATCAGCAAAAGCAGAACATGCTTTCTGCCAGGCTGTTGGGAAGCGAGGCAGAACGGCACTCGCATTACCCCTGATCTACTGGCGGGTCTTCCAAGAGTGATAATTGCGTCGGCGTCGGCTTTTTTCGGGGTTTCTTCCGACGAGCGTAGTCGGGGAGCCGCGAAGCAAGATGCCACAGGGTCTCATCCAATTCCCATAGCTGCCCTTGCAATGAGTGGTAGGAGGTTTCAAATCGTCTGGCCTCTGGCACCGCTTTGAAGTGTTTTTTATCTGGTTGATAGCGAACGGTATACTGAGCCAGTGGGGTTTCCTGGTATTCAACCGTGAGCGCGTCACCATGCAACCAGATCACGGCGGGATGACGGGCCAGCGTTTCTTCCCCATACAATTTCCATCGTCGAAAATGCACATAGCCCAGTCGATCTAATCGCCTGAGGTGTCGCGTCGCATAGAAAATACGGTGTAATTGTTCTGGGGTACGGAGTTTGCTCGTTTCCTGGCCAAGCACTTCCGCAGGACTGAGACGGTGATCGTCACGTTTGCGGTGCGCCCAGTGCGGCTGGAGATTGTAATCCGTCACAAATCGCTCATGGGCGGTTTTCGCTCCCTGCCAACTCGTCACCTGCTCGAAATGTACCTGACTCATGCGCCTCATCACGTTGAAGTGCGTTTCAACCAGATTCTCCCAGCTTTGACGGGCATGGATATACTCTTTCTCGATGTCGAGGGCTTCACAAATGGCTAAGAGTTGCTTCGCACGAAAGACTCCGCCGTTATCCGTGATGAGTTTTTTCGGCGCTCCAAACCGCTCGATGGCTGCATACAAGACAATCAAAACACAGGAGAGATCCTGGCTTTGAAAGATATCACTGGAGAGAATGGCTCGCGAAAACGCATCCATGACGGTGATCACATAAAACGAACCATTGATCTCCGGAATGCGGTGTTTTTCGAGGTAGCGAATATCGAGGCACCATCGCTCATGGCGAGCGGTGGCCTTGAAGGGGTGCGGCTTCGGTTTATGCGGCTCCCCTGGTTGCGGCTTGATAGCGTAGAGCCGACGATTCTCGGCCATGATGCGTCCACAGGTTCGCGGAGAAACGGAAATGCCTAACTGCTTGAGGGCAGCATACATTCTCCATTCCCCAAGCAACGGATTCTCTTCTTGCTTTTTGCGAATGAGGTTGCGCGTCGGTAAGTCCACGCCCGGCTTGTTCGTATTCGCATGCGATTTGTCTGGGAGTCCTTGGACTCCTTCCTCGACCCATCGTTTGAGAATCTCGTAAATCGTGGGGCGGGAAACGTCCAAATAACGTGCAATCGTCGAAATACTCCAGCCTTGAGCGTGGAGGCGTATCACGGCCTGGCGGCGTTCTTCTGGCGTGCCAATCTCTTCGTAGCGGGGAAATTGCCGCGCATAGCGCTGTGGCGGTGGACCATCCGCTAACACCGCTTTCACGGTGTGATGAGAGGGACGACGCCCGGAGAACTGGATGGCGCAAATTGCGGCGATCTCTCCATCGGTAAAATCGGCATAATCCGCTTTGAGATCGACGATCAGTTGACGCATCGCAACAGGAAGAGAGCGGTGATGATCCTCTCGCTGCTCCTTGCTGGGCCGGAAGAGGCTGATGATCCCGTGGGTATCAAAGGCGTCAGCCGCTCGCCCCAGGCTCCGTGCCGCTAGACCTGTTTCCTGTGCCCGTTCTGTTGGTGGCATGCCGAACAGTACGACCGGACGAATCCCTTCATACAAGCGTTGTTCTGGTGTTCGACACCATTGTTGGAGCAGATGATAGTTGTCTGTTCGCTCCCGTCGTTCTCGCTTCGCTTGTGGCATCGATGCCCTCCCGTGCTTGATCAGCAAAGGAGGCAAGACGAGGGGCATCCTTTGCCAGCTCGATGATGTTAGAGCTATGCTACGGGAAAAGCCCGATCACGACAAGCATCTGCTCAGTACATAGGACGATTTTCTCACCACTCCACTGGCTTGAGAGGCGCATTGGTCATCGTCACTGCCGGGATTTGTAAACCATCCGTGGCGAGGTCTCTATTTCTCTTCATTCTGGGCAACACCCAGCCGCCGCCCGATCTCCAACGCCGCTTTCAACTGGGCTGTCTTGGCCTCGCCCAGACCATGTTCCGCGCACAATTCCATAAATTCGGCGCGCATCAAGCCGCCAAGGCCGCCGTACTTGAAGAGGAGCTTACCGGAGTCCGCGCCTGAACGCCCCTGTGATTCATCTATGGGGATGAAGGGCGCGTTCCTTATAAGAGCCGGGGTGGGGGAACGTCTAGAACAAACGCTCTTGACAGTAGATAGCTGAATGCTGTATACTGAATTTTATGAGCGGGACATACAAAAGCAACTGGAACGTCTTTTATGCATGCCACTATCAGGCTTTGCACATAAAGTCGGCAGGATGCCCGTCATGCACGTATAGTATGCTGCATGAGTGTAGAATACGGGTATAACGAGCCGCTTTTCGGACTTTATGTGCAAAGCGCCACTATCATGTGGTCTGGTGTCCTAAATATCGGAGGAAACTCCTGGGTCCAGCGATTGAGTCACGGTTGAAAGATATTCTTCAAGAGGCGTGTATCGAGTATCAGGCAGAGATCGAAGAACTGGAAATCATGCCCGATCAGGTGCAACGGTACGGTGAGCGTGGACCCGCAATTTGGCATTCACCGGCTGGTGAAACAGCTCAATGGCCGTTCCTCTCATTTCCTCCGTCAGGAATTTCCCGCCTTAAAACGGAAATTGCCGACCCTGTGGACGAATGCTTATTTTGTGGCGGCGGTCGGTGGCGCACCGCTCTCCGTAATCAAACACTACCTTGAGCAGCAAACGCATGTCTAAAAAGCCCACAAAAGAAACGAAACCGAGGAAAACCTATCAGTTTCGCCTCTATCCCACGAGCAAGCAAATCAATGTGTTCAAGGTGTGGCTCGGTTTGTGTTGTGAAGTGTACAATGCTGCGCTCGATGAACGCAAAAGCGCCTATCGCATGGCAGGCGTCTCGCTCTCCTATGCGCATCAATGTGCCGAATTGCTTGCATGCAAAGAAGTGCGCCCGGAACTGTGTGAGTTACCTGCTCAGGCGCTTCAGGATGCCGTCAAACGGGTAGATCGAGCCTATGACGATTTTTTCCGGCGTGTCGAGGAAGGACAGAAGCCGGGGTACCCGCGCTTTAAATCCCGTTTCCGCTATGATTCCCTCACGTTCAAACAATACGGGAATAGTTTCAACGTGCTTGCGGGAAGCAAGAAGAACAAGGGCACGCTCGTGCTCGCCAAATTGGGACATGTCAAGATGGTGATGCACCGGACCATCAAAGGCCTGCCCAAAACCGCCATCGTGAAGCGCACGCCCACAGGCAAATGGTTTGTCAGCATCAGTGTGGAGATCGGTGAGGAAGAAGCGGCGCAAAAGCGTCTATCCCCCTCGGTGGAAGTTGTCGGTATCGATGTGGGGCTGAAGACCTTTGCCTACCTCTCCACTGGGGAAGCAATCGCTAATCCCCGCTTCTTTCGCACGGAAGAAGCGGCGCTCACACGAGCACAGCGAAAACTCTCTAAAGCCCCCAAAGGGAGTAAACAACGAGAGAATCGGCGCAAAGTCGTGGCACGAGTGCATGAGCGAACCCGCAACCGGCGCAAGAACTTCCTTGAGCAAGAAATAGGCAAGCTCATCAAGCGTTTTGGTTTCATTGCGGTAGAAGCACTCGTTGTCCGCAATATGCTCAAGAATCCGAAATTATCCAAGTCAATAGCCGATGCGTCGTGGTCGATGTTCTTCACGCACCTGCTCTGTAAAGCGGAAGAGGCTGGCAGAGAAGTGGTGCACGTGAATCCGGCGTACACGAGCCAAACGTGTTCGGCCTGTGGGCATCGTCAGCCGATGCCGCTATCGGTACGGGTTTACGAATGCCCCCACTGCGGCCTTGTGATTCATCGGGACCACAATGGGAGTTTGAATATCTTAGCAGAAGGTTTGTACGCCTGTGGACGAGCAGGCAAAGTCATTCCAGAAGCCCCTGGCGCGGGAGCCATGGGGAGTCGTCACTCGCCAGTTCAATGACGTTGTCCTGCGTGGTGCCGGTGCGCAGGATGATTGCCAGCAACTCGGCGTTCGAGAGCACACGCGCTCCGTGATTGCGCAGGCGTTCGCGCGGTCGCTCTTCGCTAGGCATGTCACGGATGGTGGGATGATATTCGAGTTTCGTGGGGAATGCGACAATCTTATCGCTTTTTTTCTCGACGGTTGTCATGGTGGGTACTACTCCTTTAACGGGCGCGGTAATGGACGCAATAAATCGCGTCCCTACGCGCGTTTCCGCTGTTTCAGCAAGAGTATTCCCATCTTCTGGAAAAAGCAATAGGCAGAATAGGAAGCGGGCGGCGAGCTAATTAGAGGCTCGCCGCCCGCTGGAAGATCAGGATTACCTGATCCATCTATTCAAGACCGCAATTTGAAGGCTGAAGGCATCATGGTTCGTTTATTATGTCCCGATCCAGGGTAGGACGATCTGACTGCGGAGCGGTACCGCTATAGACACTGGATGCCGCAGCGCTGCTTTGCGCACCAAAATCGTCTCTCATAGTAGCATTTTGCTGCTCGGTGGTTGTACCCTTCGCAGCGGCGCTGCCACTGTGGAAGAGGTAATCCGATGAGGTGGGGTCCAGAGCTCCAGGAGGAGCCTCATCCACCATACGCGCAAAATTTTCCAGGTCGTGCTGTAAAACATTCTCAAAGCGACTGCCAGCGCCGAGCTTTTCGCCAACATCACCCAATACGCCAACTGGGGGGTTGTAGGCGACGAAGACATCTATCTGTGTCTGCCTGGGGCCACGCATCTGAAATGTTACTCTTCCCGTATTCTCCAGGCCATTGTATGATCGCCAGCCGATCTGGCTATTCTCATTCCAGTTCTCGTTTATGGCGTCCCATTCGTGACGCCCGACAACATCGGCCACCCAGTGGCTGTGCTGGTCATCATAATATGTTACTTCCTTCACGAAACTCATGAACTTCGGAAAGTCATTGAAGTGTGTGAAAAGGCTATATGCCTGTTGAACAGGGGCGTTCACCGTTACTGAAGCATGATGTTCTACCAAATTCTGTGTCATTCTCTATCCTCCCTTTCGGATTTGTATGTTCTACGATGTTAGATCGAGATCCACTCAACTGGTCAATGATCGTCATACGTTCATTAACGCCACTTTTCAAGGTTAGCATATGCCGCGCCGGTAGTCAACTATTTAAGCGCGTCAGTAAATTATATATTGCGGTTTCTAAGTGTATTCTAATAATAGAAATTGAAGAGTTAATTATGGATTGGGGTTTACCTTCAAGCAGGGGAAGCGCATCGGATGCACTGGCGGATGGGAAGGATGTTGAGGCGCGAATTCGCGCCCCAACATTGTGCTATTTCCATTACCCGAGGTTGGAATAGCCCGTTAAGATCAAGCTGTCGCTTTTCGCGCAGGGGATCAGGCTATTGCGGCCAATAGCGGCATGGGTTACGGTGAACAGGTTGACAAAGGCATTGCCTATCTTGGAGTTGAGCATCTGTTGGATCTGCTGGTTGTAGTTGTTCATGGGGAAATTGAACAGTCCAAACAGGCTGAAATTGGTGTTGGTGACGTTTAAGACCAGGTTGCCGCCACTGGCTGCGGGAGCGATGGTGGTATCCGCCGTACCGAGATTCAGGCCAGACCAGTAGATGTCCGACAGGATATGGATAGTGCTGCCCTCAAAAGTGACGCGAATGTTCTGAGCGGTGAAGCCGCCGCTGACCGGTATATTGCCGAAACTGCCGTTCAGCGAGGTGAGAGACGCGGCCGGAATCTCGATATAGGTGTAGGTATCGCTGAGGTCTTGTTTGTGGCTGTTGAGCATGACGGCCATGGGATTGCCATGTCCGGCTGCGCTGGCCTGCGCTGGCCGCGTTTGAGCAGAGGTTGCAGAAGTTAAGGAGCTCTGTCCAAGCGCCACGGGGATTTGCAGGTGAAGCGCCAGCGCCGAGTCTCCGCAAGCGGGTGTAGCGTTAGTAGTGGTTAGCACTCCTATGGGAACCTGGAAGGTACTCTGCGGACCGCTGGAAAGCGGGGGGGTATTATTGAGCGCCCCTGTGCTCACCTGCACGGTGTTTGAATCCAGCACGCTGAAGCTGACCAGCATACCGGCGCTAGTCGGCTTTGGATCGCCGGGATAGAGCGACAGGAGTATGGTCATAGCCAGCCCATTCTGCTGCGGCACCAGGCTTTGCAGCGATGCTGTGGGCTGGATGAGCGTGGTCGCCATCGTTCTGGCCCAGCCCTGGTCTTGCGCAGGCATGCTGCTTACCATAGCATTGATGTCGTTATTTACATCAACCGGCACCTGCCGGTCGAGTCCTTGTTGAAACTTCGGCTGCAGCATGCCCAGGGTCAGATAAACGGTTGCGCTAATGGCAGTACTGGCTGCTGGCTGCGCGTGGGCAGCCGTGTGCCTCGCAATGTTCGAGGATGCCAGCGCCGGGGTGATAAACGACACACCGAGCACCAGCGTGGCCAGCAGGAGTATCCAACCCGTCCGAATAAAGTGTGACTTTTTCATTGTTCTCTCCTGGATGCAATAAATAATGAATTGCGCCCCTATAGCGGGCGACCACAAGGATCGCCCCTATATTTAGCTCGGTAACAGCTTATTGATATCGATTGGCCCCTTAAAGCAAAGAGCGGTCGCAGTTGGCTGCGCGGCTAACCCTTGAATGGGAGGAGCCTGGATCAGTATGGTCAGCATCTCGACGCCTTCACCGCATACGACGGTCGAACTGGTATGCACCGCGATCAGTTTTGCGGTTTTCAGGATGTTGTGCAGCGAAGGCATGAGCGAACTTATCAGCAATTGATTGAGAGCCTGCCCCATACTGGCGGCGGCTGCCGGTCCTGCGTCGAGTCCATCACGTTTGAGGTGCAGCACGTGCAACTGGATATTCTGCTGCTTATCGATGCCGATGGTAGTGTCGAGTTCAACGGGCATGATACGATGAATGCCACTGGCGTCGATATGCAGGTTCAGACTGATCACGATGCCATCGCCAGGAGTGGGCGATATTTGCATGTTGGACAACGTGCCCTGCTGCAAGCCAAGCTGCGAGACGAAGATGGAAGTCAGCGCGCCGTTATCGAGCGCGAGTTCGATCATACGCGGCCCGGATATTGGCGTTGACGCATTGGTGGGCGTAGTGCCGGGCGTGGCTGTTGCAGCGGGCCCCGAGCTGGTATTATTGGGCGACTGCCATGACAGAGCCGCGAAGATGCCGCCTGCGATTAACAACAGCAGC
>DATGGW010000289.1:0-23745 GCA_035308345.1 Ktedonobacteraceae bacterium
CTGATCGATTGCAGCGCCTGCGCCGTCTGCACTCCAATATCGAGGGACTTAAACGGGTGTCCCTGCTGGTCAACCAGGCCGGACACCAGCTTACCGAGCCAACCTTCGCTGCCATTGCCTGTCAGGTCCAGCGTTTGCCAGATGTCCATCGCCTGGAAGTGCGAGAGGCTCTGGTTGGGATAGCCTACACCCTCCACAATGGCCAGGTGACCGTCATCCCACAGCTTTTTCAATGGCGAGAGATTGGGATGCAGACCCAGGCGTGTATCGAGCGTCAGGACTTTTGACTGCGATATGCCCAGGGTTGGGCGCAATTTTATGTAAAGAGGATCGGTATAAGGCACAACCGTGTTCAGGCCATCGTTGCCGCCGGCCATCTGCACGACAATCAGCGTGCGATCCGTAGCCGTCTGCGCGATGTGTGAACCATCCAGCGATTGCGCCATGGCAGAGGCTACGCCGCGACTGAAGATGGCGGGCATCACCATACCGGCTGAGACTACCAACATTCCATTTTTTATCATTGCTCTTCGTGAGAGTTTCATAGTATATGCTCCTTTTAATTGAGATGATATTCAGGCGCTGTCATCATAAGGTAGAGTGTGCCGCGCGCGTGATTGATTGGATAACTCTGGCCATTGGTCAGCGTGACCTGGGTCGCGCTTCTCCCTGCTCCACTGGCGGTGAAGTAGTTAATCAACTGCGACCTGCGGCTGCTGTCGAGCACGCCATCATACAAGAACGAGGAAAAGTAATCGACGAATTGATCCGGCGAAGCGATCTTGTTGCTATCCACTATAGCTTGCAGGTCTATCGGCGATGCAGAATCGCCGCGCGCCGCCGCTCCGAGCAGCAATAACAGGTCGATATAGTTCAGGCGCGTCATCCAGGTACCGCTGTTAAGCCACAGAGAGCTTACCTTGTCACCGGGCCAGCCCGCTACGTTAGGCGGATTAAAAAGAGTTTGCCCCATGAGTGTAGTAATTTGGGGCAGCCCTGTTCCGTTACCCTGGATGCCCAGCGCGCGATATGCGCCTACGGTGAACTCCACAGGCGACTTGACGCGGCTGCGGTAAGCCTGCGCCGACGAGAACTGCGGCGAAAGCAGCAGCGCGCGCATAACAGCGCCCATATTGTGGCCGCTCTGCGTGTAAGCATCGACCAGCGGTTTCAGATCGTCTGACGATGGGTTTTCATAAACGAAGTAGGTGAAAAGCTTACGCGCAATAAACCAGGGAGTGGCAGGATTATTGACAAGAATGTTTATCACATCCTTGTAATCCAGGTTGCCGGTGTGGCCCAGGTAGACCTTCGTCAGGTTGTTATGGTCGTTGAGGTTATAATAGGAAGTCAACCCGCGAATATGCCATCCAGTAAGCGCGGCAGCCCCTTCAGAAACATCCCGCTGGCTGTAGTTGCCCAGGCCAATCGTGAACAATTCCATCATTTCACGCGCATAGTTTTCATTTGGCGCAGTCTTATGGCTTTTGGTCAGGTCAAGGTAGAAAAGCATGGCCGGATCGCTGGTAATGCCCAGCATGATGTTATCGAAGGTATCGAAAGCGTGAGCGCGTAAGAAGTTGTTCTGAATAATCATGCGCATATAGGCAGTCTTGCCGCCCACTTTGGTAAAGGCGCTGGTCAGTACTCCGTGCCAGAAGAGCGTCATTTTCTCCACTAGCGGGCGCTGTGTCCAGGCCATACGCAACAACCACCAGCGCTGTTGATCTACAGGCAAGTTGAGATCGAGGTTCAGGGCATTCAGGCGACTCTCCATGGCATCGTCGGAAACCTGCTGGTAGTTGAGCAGGCGATCCACCGCGCCACTAAAACCCAGGTTCCTATACATAGTCAACTCGTCGGGCGTGGCTCCAAACCCGGCGCGGCGCAGCAGGTGTCCTATTTGCGCCTCACTGGCCAGCGGATCATGAAAGATGTTGCTCAACCCGCCGCCTTGAATCCACTGTTCCAGCGCAGCTCCGCCGACAGCCGCCGCCGCTCCCAGGCCGGCAAGCGCGGCGATGCCCGCGGCAGTCTTACTCATAAATCTGCGACGCGATGGCACGCGCGCGCCGTTCGGGGCGCCAGGAGACGATGGCATGGTAGAGGCATGCAGCGGTGTAGTTGGCGTGCCTACCGCAGGCTGTTGATAGGGGGCCTGATATTCTGGCTCTTGAGGCTCGGTTGGTTGGTTATAATTTAGCGATTCCATAACTTATTGCTCCAGCGATAATCTATTTCAATATATTCGTGACCTATAGAGATTCCATTTCGTCTTAGTGCGTGATACCAATCAATTGAGATTGTTTCTGGTGCTATTGTAACAGACAAAGGTCAAGAAACTCTCAAGATGTATTCTGTATTTTCTCAACGGCATTTTAACTACTCTGCCGTTGAATTCAATAAGAGGCAGGCAACAATCCGTTGTTCTAACGGGTCAGTTGCATTAAGTGTGCATGAAAACAACCATCGAACGTTTAGACGGCAGGGACATTGCAATATCTCATGACGTTCCGCGTTCCGGTAAGCAGCAACGTCTCCCTGACAAATTTTCTACTCGCTTGTTTTCTCCTGCTGCCATGCTCCTGGCTATGGTGGCCGCCATCCTGCTGTTAGATGCGGCGCTGCCCCTGCGTGATCTCTGGTTTCACGATGCTTTGCTGACGCAAATGGGAGCGTGGCCCGCCTTACCTACGTTATTGCTATTTCCAGGCTGGGCGATCAACCCACATCTGCCAAACCAGCATGGCACGGCAACATTAGCGGTCATGAATGGCTGGGCCTCGTTCTTCATACTGATAGGTGCAATCTTACTGATTTTTCTGGTCTACCTTGTGGCCGTGCGCCGCCTGCCCGACTCTATCTCCTGGCGTTTCATCAAGCTCTCGACGCTGCTGATCGGCTGCCTGTACATACTGATTCCTGTTGTCACGTCGCCCGACCTGTTCTCCTACATCGCCTATGCGCGCATGAGCGTGCTGCACAACCTGAACCCTCTGACAACCATTCCAACCGCGATCCACAATGACCCCATTTACAAATACGTTTTCTGGGTAGATCAACCGTCGGCATATGGCCCTACCTGGGCGGTTATCACCTCCTTCTTGCAGTGGCTGCTCGCCATTTTTGGGAATACATACATCATGCCAATGGTGCTTGCGCTGCGCGGATTGGGTCTCATCATGCACCTAATTTCTACGCGGCTGGTGTGGTCGATTTCTGGCCAGTTACAACAACTAAACGGACAACCGGCGCTTCCAACGCGCAAACGCCTGGCGGCAACCCTGGCCTTTGCCTGGAATCCTTTGTTGTTATTCGAGGCCTGTGTCAATGCGCATAACGATACCGTGCTTTTAGTCTTCGTTCTGCTTGTGATATGGGTCTTTGCGCATGACAAGATCAGGAAAATGCAATACGAAAACGCTTCGGAAACCACGTCGTACAGGGTAGGGGGGCTACTGCGTAGCGAGACCCTTGCGGCTATCCCACGCATGGCAGCGCGTATACCCCTCGATCTGCGCGCGCCGCTGTCAGCCGCTTGTCTGCTGGCGCTGGGAACCTGTCTGAAGATCAACGCCGCGCTGCTCTTTCCAGGGTTGCTCTGTTATATTTGGATGCAGGCGCCGACTAAGCGGAGAATAAAGCATGTAGTCCTGGCGATGGCAACTTACGCAGCAGTAATTGTGTTATTTTATGCTCCTTTCTGGCAGGGCGGGGCCATTTTCAACGTATTTCAAGTAAATCCTGCCACGTATCGCTCGATAAACACACTTGCTGCCTTTCTGGCACAGGGCTACAACAGCATTGCGGCCCTGTTCGGATTTCCAACCGGCGCGCCGGTTGGCTCTCCTGCGGAGCGCTTTATGCACACGTTCAGCATGGGTATTTTTGTGCTGCTGTATCTTGTCATGCTGTGGCGCATGCTGCGCGCCCCCTGGCATATGCGGTCGCTGCGCGGCCTGATCTACTGGCTGGCTGTGGCATGGCTGCTGTACTGCGCCATCGGCTCACCCTGGTTCTGGCCCTGGTACCTTGTTACATTCTTTGGGCTATTTGCGCTGCTTGAAGCTTCGGATGAGGATATAGCGGCAGAGGGTCAGGGCACGTTCTTCCCCTGGCGTTTCTGGTTGATGCGCACTCCCTGGACGGCGCGCTTGCTCAGCTTCAGCATGTTGAGCATGTACTGCTTGATTACTGGACCCGCGCATAGTTTCGTGCAAGGTCTGCCGGGCCTCCAGTGGACAGCTTTCACAGGAGCCTGGGCCTGGATACTTCCACTGGTGGGAAGCGCGCTAATGGCAAGAAACATGCTCCAACACAACCACGCTGACTAACGAGAGACGACCGCGTGGGCTGTCCTGGGGTTGCCTCATCCCGTATACCCAACTACGTCGGTGCCACCCCAGGATGTACCCCAGGATGTGTCGTGGTAATTGAAGTACATGGGTCGTTCAGCCACAATGACACCACTGGTAGACCAGACTGCCAGCGAGACTTCGTAGTTCACTTGCGGGTTGGACTGCGCTATAGGCACAACGTAGCTATTGATATTGAGCGTAACGCGCGTCTGCGGCCCGACCGTGACGACTTGCTGCGAGATAATGCTGTGGGACATGTAGAGGGTCACTGCCACCTGCTCGCTCGTCGTGGTGGGGTTCTGCAGCGTCAGGAAGTCGTTAAAGCCCGTCGCTGTATAACCCTCGGCAAAGCTGTAGTTGGTTTTGGCCGGGCCGGGTTCGCCAATTACATCGGTGCCGCCAGGGATATTGCCATTAAAGCGGAAGTATTCCTGGCGCTGCGCCACGATAGGCGAGTCAGAGGTGACTTCGGCTGACAATTCGGTGGTGCTTTGCGCGAAGGCTGCCGAGGCTGCATTCACATCAAAGATGTATTGTGAGAGGGGCGCGACTGTTACAGTGAGCGGGTCAACAGCCCCATTGCTGTACTCTAGCTTGACGGTAGCGTTGGCGGGAGTCGTAGCATTATAATTCGCCAGCACCAGGTATTCGTGGAAGTTCGCGCCGGTGTAGCCTTCGGCGAAGAGCCAGTCGGAGCCAGGAGCTTGCGCGCCGACAACGGTAGCCGCGCCTGTTACAGGTCCGCTGATGTTCGAGCGCGCAGTCGTGAAGTACATGGGGCGTTCCACCACCACCGGCTGATCCGAGTGGACATAGAGCGCGCTTTGCCGGTTGATGTTGATCGCCTGCGGGTAGGTTGTGCCGCGCTGTCCGGCAGGTACGACGATGGTCTGCGTGCCGAGCTGCGCGCCATTGGCAATGTAGGTCAGAGTGACGTTGGCCGATTTCCCGCCCGGCGGGTTGAGTATGGTGATGAAACTGGAGTAGTTGCGCTCGGACTCCACGTCGGCGAAGTAGAAGTCCTGCCCCAGTTTGGTTGAGCCCAGCGCGTCGGTGCCACTGTTAATGCCGTGCCACGAAAAATACATAGGACGTTCGGCTACGATGCCAACGCCATTGGTCGAAGTGACGATCATGGAGAGCGAATGTCCAGGGCCATCAGGTGGGAAACGCAGGTCTTGATTGACATTGACGGTATACCGACTCTGCGGCGTCACATCGTGGGTAATAGTAGGCCCGGTCGCGCCCTCAAAGAGATATTGCACCCGCACCTGCGCCGTTTGGATGGGGTCGGGGTTCTCAAGTGTGAGAAATTCCTGGAAATAGCCGCCGACGCGCCCCTCGGCAAAGTACCAGACAGTGCTGGTGGGAACGTTGTTATTGGCCTGCGCCTGGCCGAGCAGGTTCAAATTTTGCGAGAGATTGTAGGCATCGAACGAGCCGAGGCCGGTCGCAAGGTCATAGGCGCTGGCATCAGGATAGGTATTGCCTGAACCCACATAGTCATTGTTATTGATAGCGCCCGCCACAGGCACTACATCATGGAATGCATCGGTATAAGAGGCGCCAAATGCGCCATGCGCGATATCATAGAGGCTGGGATTAAGAAAGCCAACCATTAACCCGTTGATTTTCAGCGCTCTCTCATTGGCCAGGGCGACCAGCGCAGCCCACACGGGCGCGGCTGCCGATGTGCCTCCTATGATCATCCATCCGCGATTGGCGCAGCCGCCTACCGCGCAATATACATCGTAGCCCGTCTGAGGATCGGCGTTGACGGACACATCCGGCACTTCGCGAAAGCCGGTGGTGTAGGCATTGGCAACGCCCGGAGCCTGTTGCCAGGATGGCATCTGCCAGACCTGGCTGATGCCGCCGCCGCTCGCTCCGTTGCCGATGGCGCGGTCGTTCCATACCTGCTCTGAATTATACGTGTTGTCAAAGTTGACGTGCAGGGTTGTCCCGCCAACGCCAGTAACGTAGGGCTGCGAGGCGGGGTCATCGACGGCTGGCTGCGGGTTCGCGCCCGTCTGCGGGTTATAGCAGCCATTCGCGCCCTCGTCGCCGCTGGCCGCCAGGATGGTCTGACCCTGCGCGGCGGCTGCCTGGAAAAAGATATTCTCCTGTTGAACCTCAGCGGCCATACCCGTACCCTCTTCACAGAAGACCCAGCTTGTACTGACCACCGGTACATGATCGTTGACGATGCGCGCCCAGGCATCATTATAGGATGGGAGCGTGTTAGCGGCTTCATACACGCGCAGATTAGAAAGATGAGGAGCCAATCCGAGCACCATCTCCATGTCAAGCTCGACTTCGGCAGCATCGCTGCCCGCTGCTTCATTGTAGCCATCGATGGGAATAGTCTGGATGACGGTGTGGTTGCCGCCAAAACAGGAGGTATAGGCAGCGATATCGGCTTGCGAAAAGCCATCCAGTTCAAGCAAGGCTATGCTCTGCCCATCACCCAAAACCCCCTGCTTATAGAGGCGCGTGAAATCGTAAGCGGTTGCGACTTGCGCTGGCGTGTAGGAGGTGGGCAAAGCGGCAGAACCAGGCTGCGGGCAACTCACGGCTGCCGCAGATTGCTGTTTCAAAACCACATTAGCGCTGGATACAAGGGGATGGCGTTGGTATTGAACAGTATTATCCAGGCCGCTTACAGAGGCGACGAGCGGCGCGATATTGACGGGGAGAGACGGCGCGCTGGCATTGGCAAAGAAGGCATGTCCGGAGGCCGAACGATAATTATTGATCTGCACTTGAAAAGCTCGTTCAGCCTGGGCAACTGTGCCTACAGCATCCACCAGCAGGTGATTGGCATACGTTCCGGTAATGATAAATCCTTGCGAGCGTAAATAATTGACCACAGCCGCCTCGCTCTGGGGAAGCGGGCCATAGAGGGCGGCAAATGATGCCGGGTTAAGATAGTGTCGGTAGAAAGGCGATGACGGTGATGTGATCTGTTGCAGATAGCTGGCGAGATTTGCCTGGTTGCGAAGATTCAAGCCGATAGAGAGCGATATATTTTGACTCGCCGCTGTATTCGCCACGAGTTGGCTGTCGCCGGTAAAGGATGAGACGGAATCCGCCAGCGCGACGCGCCTGGTCGCAGGGGTTGCATGTGTGAATGGAGATATATAAAGCACAAGCAAAGCTACAATAAGCGTGATACTGATAACTGGTACAACGATAACCGGATAAATTGTACGCACTTTCATACAAAGCCTCTCTCAACGAGTATCCAACAGACGCACCATCCTATGCTGACCCACGACACCACACAGAATCCCCACTAATTGTCCTGAACAATTGAACGCCTGCTTACAGATTTTCGGGGGATAAGAGAGAGAGGATAGGAATTATGTGTTACGTGGTCAGATCACGCACCACGTTGAGTAAATCACGCACATGGAATGGTTTGATAATTACTTGTTTCACGTGCGTTCGAGGAAGTTGAGGGGCATTTTGCGAAGCAGTAATCAGCACGATAGCGGGCATAGGACGCGCATTTTCCCACTGGGTCTGCAATCGCTCAAGAAATGCATCGCCATTCATACCGGGCATAGACAGGTCAAGGAGAATAACTGCGGGATAGCGGCCATCGCGAGCGGCATTGTCCATCCAGGCCAGGGCTTCTTGCCCCTCGGCTGCCTCTGCCGGTTCAAAGCCGTCAAGCTCAAGCGCCCAGGAAACCATGTCGCGAATGGCAGCGTTGTCATCCACCACCAGCACAATCGACTGCTGGCGCTGCGATTGATCTTTCCTTTGACTCACCACGTTATGCTCCTAACGATTCTTATTGATTCGCTGCCGCGCCGTCGGCCTGTTCGTGGGCATGGTAGGAACTGCGCACAAACGGGCCGGATTCGACATGACGGAAGCCCATTTTCTTACCCTCGGCTTTGAGAGCGGCAAACTCTTCCAGCGGGACATAGCGTTGAATGGGCAGGTGCTGGAACGATGGGCGCAAGTACTGCCCGATGGTGAGAATATCCACATCATGCTCGTGCATATCATGCATGACTTCAATAATCTCATCCCAGCTTTCGCCGAGGCCGAGCATGAATCCGGACTTGGTAGGTGCCGCGGGATTCATCTCTTTGGCCCATTTCAGCACCTGGAGAGAACGCTTGTAGATAGCCTGCGGGCGCACGCGCTTATACAGGCGCGGCACGGTCTCGACGTTATGGTTGAACACGTCGGGCCTGGCGTCAATCACCACCTGTAAGGCATCATACACCCCCTTGAAATCCGGCGTCAGGACTTCAATACGGCACTCAGGGTTAAGGCGGCGAATCCAGCGAATGGTCGAAGCGAAGATAGCTGCGCCGCCATCTTTGAGTTCATCACGATTGACGGAGGTAACAACGGTATGGCGCAGGCCCATCTTCTGCACCGCTTCGGCGACCCGTTTTGGCTCTTCCCAGTCAAGACCAACAGGGCGACCGGTCTCCACGGCGCAAAAGCCGCAGCTGCGCGTGCAAACACGCCCCAGGATCATAAAGGTGGCGGTTTTATGTCCCCAGCATTCGCCAATGTTAGGGCAGCGCGCCTCCTCGCACACCGTGTGCAGTTCCTTGCTGCGCATCAGTTGCTTGAGGTTTTCGTAGTTTTCTCCCTTTGGGGGGCGCACCCTGAGCCATTCAGGACGGCGCTCCGGTATCATGGTCGCCATATTGTTTTCCTTCTTTATCGCATCCTGAGAATATCTGTCAATCCCCGGTGGACGCGATCAATCGCGTCCCTACAGTTGTTAATACACATCGATTTCTCTGCTGTAGCTCTGCAACTTCTGACGCACAGCCTGCAAGAAGCCGCCCGCGCCCGCGCCATCCAGGATGCGATGGTCGAACGAGAGGCACAGGTACATCATAGAACGCACTGCGATAGCGTCGTCCTCGATGACCACCGGGCGTTTCACGACAGAATCCATGCTCAATATACCGGCGTGCGGCTGGTTGATGATCGGCACTGAAATGATTGTGCCAAACGTGCCGGGATTATTTACCACAAAGGTGCTGTTTTGCATATCCTGAACGGTCAGCTTGTTGGCGCGAGCGCGCTGCGCGATGGCGGCGATTTGCTTCGCCAACCCTGCGATAGTGTATTGATCGGCATCGTAGAGCGTGGGCACCAGCAGCCCGACATCGGTTGCGACGGCCATGCCCAGGTGGATGCGCTTCTTGATGATGATCTTGTTATCTTCGGTCCAGGTGGAGTTAATCAATGGGAACTTACGAATGCCATCGCACACAGCTTTCATAACGAACGGCACGTAGCTGATACTGTAGCCCTCGCGCTTCTTGAAGTCCTCTTTGTTCTTTTCCAGCCACTTCGCAATGCTGGTCATATCCACTTCGACAACGGTTGTAGCATGCGGCGATGTGCGCTTGCTGCGCACCATATGCTCGGCAATCGCCAGGCGCATGCGAGTCGGCGTCACCAGTTCTTCGTCGGGACCAACGACAGTGGTCATGGGTTCGGACACAGACGTAACAGGCTCTGCCTGGGCCATATAGGAGGGTTGTGCCACAGGTTGAGAGGTGGGCGCTGCTGGCGCGGTGGCAGCAGGCGCGGCTTTGCTCTGATCGATGTAGGCGAGTATATCTTCTTTGCGCACGCGACCGCCGGCGCCAGTGCCAGCGATGGCGTTCAGATCGATGGCATGCTCACGTGCTAGGCGGCGCGCCAGGGGCGAGATGCGCTGTCGCTCGTCTTCGCCGACGGGCGATGATTGTACAACTTCTTTTGAGCCATTGCTCTCGCTGCTATCCTGCTTATTCATAACGGCGATACTGGCTTGCGCGGGGCTTTTCACGGGCGCGGCATCCGGGCCAGGGGCGGCTTCGGCAGGCGGCGCGCTTGTAACATCGGCGTTTTCCTCAATCAGCGCGATATCCACGCCTACAGGCACAGTCTGATCTGCCTGCACCAGTATTTTGGCAAGACGCCCGGCCACTGGTGAGGGCAGCTCGGCATTGATTTTATCGGTGATGATTTCGGCGAGCGATTCGTCTTTCTCGATCCAGTCGCCTTCTTTTTTAAGCCAGCCTCCGACTGTCCCCTCCGCTACGCTTTCTCCCAGGCGCGGCATTTTCACAGGTGTAGGCATATTTGACTCCTTTGTCAATCTATCGTTGGTTCAATATGCTGCAAGCTTGCGCGCTGCAGCGAGAATTTTGTCCACGTCGGGCAGATAGGCAGCCTCCAGCGGGGGCGCATACGGGAATGGTGCGTCGGGCGCGGCCACGCGCGTGATCGGCCCATCGAGATATTCGAACAAGTCTTCAGCCAGGATTGCCGATAGTTCCGCGCCGATACCGCCCGTCAGCGTATCCTCATGTACAATCAAGACTTTGTTGGTGCGTTTGACCGACTCCATGACGGCCTCGCGATCGAGCGGCACGAGGCTGCGCAGATCCAGCACTTCGACGCTGAGATCGTCTTCCTGCTCGAGCGTCTGCGCGGCTTTGAGGCATTGATGCACCATCGCGCCATAGGTCAGCATGGTCATGTCTTCACCGGCGCGGCGGCTAATGGCTTTGCCTAAAGGCACGACGTAATCTTCTTCGGGCAGTTCCTCGCGCAGTTCTGGTAATCGATAAAGCAGTTTATGTTCCAGGTAAAGCACCGGATTATTATCCCGAATGGCGGCTTTGAGCAGTCCTTTGGCATCGTAAGTGGTCGATGGCACAACCACCTTGATGCCCGGTACGTGGAAGAACCACGCCTCCGGGCTGAGCGAATGAAATGGGCCGCCTTTGGTGCCGCCGCCGGAGGGGCCGCGAATGACCAGCGGCGTTGGTATGCCGCTGCGCCAGTAAAACTTGCTCGCCATGTTGACAATCTGGTCAAAACCGCAGGTAATGAAGTCGATAAACTGCATCTCGGCGATGGGGCGCATACCCATGATGGCCGCGCCAACCGCGGAACCAATGATGGCAGCTTCCGACATAGGCGTATCAATCACACGCTCCGGCCCGAACTCTTCCAGCAGGCCCACGTTGACTTTGAACGCGCCTCCATAAGTGCCAACATCTTCGCCGAGCAGGAAAACGGCCTCATTGCGGCGCATCTCTTCGCGCATGGCCTGGCCAATCGCTTCCAGATAGGTAACAGCCGTCATCGCGTTCCGACCTCCTGGGCTTCATAGTGGTTGACGTTCGATGCCTCATCCGCCATCGTGTTGAATGGCTTGCCGGTGCGCGTATCCAGAGCATTGACGTAACGCGGGTCGTCTGCGCCGGATTCGCCGATGATGGCTATGGGACCATCAGGGGCAAAGATATAATCGGCTACGCTGGCTCCGTCGGGCGCGGGACTCTGTTCCGCGAAGCTGACTGCATCGTCTACTACCATTTTAACTTTCCCCTCGATCTCGGCTTTGTCGGCCTCTGAGAGGATATTCTTGTCAGCAAGGTATGCCTCGAAGCGCTTGATAGGGTCTTTTCGCAACCATTCCTCGCGCAACTCCGGCGGTACATAATCGGCTTTGTCGGCCTCGGAATGGCCGCGCACGCGGAATGTTTTGCATTCGACCAGCGCGGGACCTTTGCCGCTGCGCGCATGTTTTACGGCTCGCCCGACGGCCTCCATGACTTTGATTACATCGTTGCCGTCAACATGTTCGCCCGGCATACCATAGGCTTTGGCGCGCTCCGAGAGATTCTCGACGGCAAACTGTTGATAAGTAGGGGTTGAATAGGCGTAACCGTTGTTTTCGATTACAAACACGATGGGCAATTTCTGTACCGAGGCGAAATTGAGGGCTTCGTGGAACGGGCCGGTATTGGTCGCGCCATCACCGCAGGGAGCCATGACGATTGTATCGTGTTTGCGCATCTTCACCGTCAGCGCGACTCCACAGGCAACGGCCAGGGATTCCCCCAGCATACTGATGCTGGGTACGATACCGTGATGCATATCGCCTATATGCAGCGTTCCATCGCGTCCTAGCGTGGGTGAGTTGCCGCGCGCCAACCATTGACACATAACTGCGCGCGGGGAGCCGCCCCGTGTGAGATGCATGCCCAGATCACGGTGCTGCGGCACGATACAGTCGCCATCGCGCAGCAGCATCGCTGCTCCGACGGTCGTGGCCTCGTGCCCCTGCGCGGTATAGACGCCGCCAACAATGCGCCCCTGCAAAAAGAGTGTGCGCGTGCGGTCTTCCACAGCGCGGGTGAGGCGCATCAAATAGTAGATCTGCAGCAGGTCAGCCCGCTCCAGTTGCATAGTTTGCCATCCTTTACTGATCTGATACTGTGAAATATCAAGCTTTGTTGCTTATTGGTTCTGCCTGTTCAGTTGAAGAGGTGATCATTGTTCATGCTAGCATCTGGAATGGAGGGGTGTCAAGTCAGGCGTGTGGGGATAGAAATGAAGAGTGAGAAATTTGAATTTGCCCTGCTCTTGCCAATTCATCATTTGACATGACTATCATTAGCTATAATATGAAGTATATAATAGTCGTATTGTAGCTAAAGATCTCGCCGCATAAGGATAGGAGCGGAAGCTCTAGAGGAGAAAACACTTGGCCCTGCAAGGAATACGGAAAATCTCCACCGGTATTGTGCAAGATCCCACAATTAACAGTGGGCGACCGATTATCGAGGGAACACGTGTCTTCGTCGATCGTATCATTGGACATCTTGAGATTGGGATGTCAATTGCTGAGATCTGCGATGAGTATAACCTGACGCCAGGGCAGGTAAAGGCGGTCAAACAACTAAGCCCGGAGCAGGTTCAGTATGTAAAGGGTTACGCCGATGCGCTCGAAAATGTAGTAATGAGGTAAAATAATGATAGATCGTCCACGAATGTTTTTGCTGGACGAAAACATGCCTCGTAAGATACTCTCAGCGTTGCGAGTGGCAGGATATGTTGCTACTCGCGTTTATGATGAGAGATTGCGTTCTCAGCCCGATGTCGCCATATTCACCCATGCTCGCGCTCATAAGATGACAATCATCACATTCGATACTGACTATTTGAATCAGTCAGCGTTCCCGCCTCCACACGCGGGCATCTTTGTCCTCCGCTTCTTTCCGAGGAATACCTCTGTTAATGAGTTGGCCTCTGTCGTGCTGAAGGCAGTAGCACAATTAGCCGACCTTGATATATCCAATCGCGTCTATACGCTCGATCCGAATGGATTAGAAGAAGTATTGTAAGCGCTATTCAACTCAAAGGAGGGTTTTATGGGCATGACTAACGATGGCCTGTCCTACTGGCAGGCCGACACCGAGGGAATCGATCTTCTTGATACCACGTTTGGGGACCTGCTGGATAGTCGCGCAGAAGAAATTCCTGATGTGGAAGCTGTCGTCTACTCTTGCTATCCTGAGTTTCGCGGCGCGCTGGATATTCGCTGGACTTACGCGGAATATCGAGCGCGTGTCAACGCTGTGGCACGCGGCTTGATGGCGTCAGGGCTGCAAAAGGGAGATCACATCGCGGTGTGGGCGGCCAACCTGCCTGAATGGCTGCTGCTTGAGTTCGCCGCTGCCAAGGCCGGGCTGGTACTGGTGACGGTCAACCCTGTCTATCGCGCGAACGAACTGGAGTATGTGCTCAAGCAGGGCGACGTGAAGGCGCTGTTCTTCATGGCGCAGGTGCGCGATCACAATTGCCTGGCGACGGTGCGCTCGATGGTGACGCCCGGTGAGAAGAACGGCGAAGTGAGCAGCGAACTACTACCCCAACTGCGCTACGTGTGCTTGATGGGCATGCCCCCCACCGGTTTGTTGGAGCAGCAGGAGTGGCGGCCAACTATGTTTAGCGAGATGGTAGCAGGTGGAGCAACTGTAAGTGAAGAGCAGTTGCGCGAGCGCCAGACTTCGGTGAAACCCTTAGACCCCGCGCTTATCCTGTATACATCCGGCACTACAGGTTTCCCCAAAGGAGCCATGCTCACTCATCACAGCGTTATCAACGTTATGCTGATGGGGATATATCGCTCTGGCATATTGGATAATCAAGGCATTCGTTTTTGTCTCCCCGTGCCATTTTTCCACATCGCTGGCGCGGGCATCGCGGTTCTCACAGTTGTCGGGAAGATGACATTGCATCCCCTGCTCGCCTTTGATCCGCTCAAAACGCTGCAGATCATCAAGCAGGAGAACTGTGAGCATATATTTGCCGTGCCTACCATGCTGATTGCCATGCTCCAGCATCCTGAATTCGAGCAGTACAAACCAACAACGCTGAAACAGGTATTAAGTGCAGGCGCGCCCGTGCCGGTGGCAGTGATGGAGCAGGTCTATGAGCGTATGGGTACGGATATCGCCATCACCTTTGGGCTGACAGAATCTAACGGCGGTATCACCTTTACCCCATCCGGTGACTCATTCGAGCGTAAATCGGCAACGGTGGGCATCCCTCACCCACACATGGATATCAAAATCATCAACCCGGCGACCGGCGAGGTTGTGCCATGCGGGGAAAGAGGAGAATTTTGCTGCCGGGGCTTCGCTGTGATGGCTGGCTACTACAATATGCCGGAGAAAACTGCCGAGACCATCGATGGTGAGGGCTGGCTGCACACAGGCGACCTGGCGACCATGGACGCGCAGGGCTACGTCAATATCGTGGGACGCTTGAAGGAGATGGTGATTCGCGGCGGCGAGAATATTTTCCCACGCGAATTAGAGGAACTGATGATCCGCCACCCAAAGATAGCCGACGCGCAGGTGCTGGGCGTGCCCGATGCCTTCTTTGGCGAGGAACTGCTGGCGGTGGTACTCCCCAAAGAGGGCGCAGAGATCAGCGAGCAGGAATTGCGCGACTACTGCAAAGAGCGTATCAGCCGCCAGAAGATACCGCGCTATATCCAGTTCGTGAAATCCTACCCCATGACGGCCAGTGGCAAAGTGCAGAAGTTTGTGCTGCGCGAACAGGCCATCAAAGCATTGGGGCTGGAAGAGGTGGCAAAGACCAGGACTGCGTAATTAGACCAGGGTGGGGTTTGCCCCTGCCCAGTCCGACACATTTGATGGAGAGGGCGACCGCAAGGGTCTCTGCCCCTCGCCACTCCTCTCCCGCCCCTACAATGAACGCCCCTGAGGAACCATCCCGTAGTCATGGTAAGGGCGGGGGTGGTGGGGTGGGGGCGGGGAGACCCTTGCGGTCGCCCTCCTCTCCAAAAAGCGTTGGGGAGGGAGGTTTGTCCCCGCCCTGGCCTCACTTCTGTGCCGTTCCCGCCTCATGCTGGCGAATCTCATGACGCAAACGCTTGATACGCTGGCGATACGCATCTTCAGGTTGGATATAGCCCAGCTTGGGCTTATCGCCCATGTTGACGTGCCACTTGCGAAAAGCCAGGCCAATTTCCGTTTGATAGAGCGCCTTGACGCGCAGCCACTGCTTGATGCCGGACCTGCGCAGTACATGGCGCTCGGCTTTTGTGCGCTGGAACGAGTTTTGTAGAAGCGCATACTCGCTCACAGCCACCACGCCGTTACTCACCTCAACCGCCAGAAACTCACGGATGACGGCGGCCTCGTGCGCCAGCGATTTGATCAGGATGTACAGCAGGCCAATCTGTGCCAGGAACGGTGGGATATAGTTACCGATAATGGCAACAAGCGCGTAATTGACAACCTGGCTGTTCCCGCCCGATGTGCGTATAGCGGCGCTGGCCTGAAGAGTAACAAAATCGAAGAAACTGTGCAGCCCGACTGCTATAAGAAAACCGAGAATGGGAATGACAATCTGTTTCCAGCGCACCCTGGTATGGCGGATATAGCCCAGCGCCGCGCCGAAGCAGGCGATGAAGGTAGAATGGCCGAGCCAGCCCAGGATAATCCGTCCGACAATCAGGAAGACCAGGAAATTTTTAGAGTTCAGGGCAAAATAGTTGAAGTTTTCGACCATCGCGAAGCCAGCGCCGATCAAAGCTCCATAGACGATGCCATCGGTGACGTTGTCAAACTCGTCGCGCAGGATGATGAAGAGCAGCAGCAGGCCAAGCCCCTTAATGGTCTCCTCGGTGATGCCCGCGTTAAGTCCCTGAAAAAGGATACGCAGCACATCGCTGGTATTGTTCGGGTCAAAGGCGTTTTGCAGTACGTTGTCGATGTTCTGCTCGATGAACAGCGCAGGTGGAATGGCAATGATCGCGCCCCATAGGAAGGCCGCCAGGCGCAAAAACCAGGGTTCTCGTTCGTAACGATCCATGAAATTGACCAGCAGGAAAATACCGATGGCCGGAATGAGCGGAATGGTGAGCGCGGAGATAATGCTGGAGACGCCATTTTGCGATAAAGCCGAGATTCCCACCACGCTGTTCAGGATGATGGTAATCGACGCGCTGATAACCAGAATCGCTATACCTATGCCCGCAATCAGCCAGCGCGTGCCTGCATTCATACGCTGCGGCAATGCAAATTGCATCGTCACTCCCGCGCCCAAAACGCTGACTTCCTCCTCATCGTCCCAGGGCTGCGCTTCCTGTTCAGGCTCCGGTTGTTCTGGGAGCGCAACAGGTTGAAAGCGGGCCGGAATTGACTGGCGCCCATTGACGGGGGAGTTTTCGTGGATGCGCGCAGCGTCAGTTTTCCCATTGACCACTCCAGTTCCGTCGAACATATCCAACGCCGCAACAGGTTTAGCAGATTCGAAGGCATTAGGCGCGATCAACTGCAACATGGTGCTGCCGAGCACAAGCACATCCTGCGGCTGCATTGGCATACTGCCTCCGCTGGGTACTGGTCGTCCATTGACACGCACCACGTTGCGAGTGGTCAGGTTGATGATATGCCAGCCGGTGTTATCCAGCACCAGGCGCGCATGTTCGCGCGAGACGGTCGGGTCCATCAGAATAATATCGTTATTCAAAGCACGTCCGATGCTTGTTTCATTGCGTGAAAGCACATGCACCAGACCATCTTCGGGCAGCCAGCCGGTGGCATATTTTCCCTGGGCTTGCGCGCTGCTGGTGGTTGAGCGACCTGGCTTTACCCGCACTACGCGCAGTACCCCATAGTTTTGATTCATAGAATTTATCCGGGTTGTTGCTGACGATCCAGCCCCATGAGCGAAATAGAGTCACCAGTGTATTCTTCAACCAGGTGCGCCAACTGTTCCCAATGCATAAACACCGAAGCATAGCGTTCCCAGTAGTCAGGCCCTTCCTCTTCTATGCGTCGCCAGGCGATATATGCTTCATAGTTCGTAAATGTTGTAATCATGAGATAGCGCGTTCCAGACGTATGAGCCATAGAAGATATGGGCGCCACGCGCACGAGTGAGAGCTGCTCGATACCGGCAATCCAGCGATGCATTTCCGCAACGCCGGTGGCAGCCAGCATCTCAAGTTCAGCAGTTGAAGCCCCCGCTTTCAATTGCCAGACGCGTACAGAACAGTACTCGCTCATCATTTCTCCAATTTTCCAGGGGTCTTTCAGCATTCATAAGTTGAGATGTCTTCGCAAAAGTTTTGGACTTCTACAATATACATGGGAATGGACCGAATGACAAGAGGAAAAATGAGTCGTATCCACATGCCATTTGACAATACTAGTCATCATCTGTCTCTATATCATTGACGATCAAACTTGTTTGTGATGAAAATGAAAGGGATATAAACAATGACCCATCTTTACCTGGTGCGACATGGTGACTATATCAAAGTAAAAGAAGATGGCAAACTCATTGATGGTCGCTTATCACCACCAGGCGTGCGGCAGGTTGAGCAATTGCGCGATCGGATTGTTAAGGCTAATGACATAAAGGTCGATATCCTCATCTCCAGCACCATGCAAAGAGCGCGCCACACCGCCGAGATCATCGCGCCAGCGCTCGGTCTCTCCATCATCTTTGACCAGGAAGTGGAGGAGTGGCGCAACGAAGATGGCTCCTTGAGCGAGGAAGAGTTCTTTGCTCTCTGGCGCGATGTGACGGCTGATGATCGCCCGTTCTTCCGCTGGGTCCCTGGCTGCGAGAACTGGATGGAGTTTACGCTGCGCGCATGTTCCGCTTTACATCGCATTATCAATGAGCACGAAGGAAAACAAATCATGGTCGTCTGCCATGGCGGCATCATCGAAGCATCGTTTGTTTACTTCTTTCAACTGAGCATAGCCAATCTCAGGCGGGCATCTGTCGATGTCCGCCATACATCGATCACTCACTGGCATAGGACCGCGTTTGATGGTTTTCCTGCCACATGGCTGCTCGAAGGCTACAACGATATTCATCATCTGAATGTGTCGATATAGAGCTTACACCCTGCCAAAAGGCTAGACATTCGAGAGCACATATGGTATAATCTAGCCATTCAGACACGGAAATCCGGGACGATAATTACAGTCACGAGGGAAGTTGTCTATGGATACGGTTTCGTCAATATCACGAGATGCATCACTGGTAACAACAGTGGCGGCTCATAGTGATACGTAAATACACACTGGGGACAGTTTGCCCTGGTGTTTTTTTTTCACATTATCATTGATACGCGCATGGTTGCCGGGCTCATCGATCTTTCTTCATTCTTTGGGCCAACTTACTGAATGTTCGTCAGATACGAGCATACCCTATTTGCGAAAGGAGGAACGAAGAAGTCTCTCACGAGCTAACGGCGCGTACTTACGTAGGCCTGACGAATAAATTGAGGCTGCGTAGTTGATTTGCGTATAGAGTTTAACGAGAAGTGGGTGCGGAGTGGTTTGCTAGATTTGAAGGAGATAACCGACAGTGAATTCAAGCATGATCAGTAAGATCGCTAAAGCCAAGCGTTACGCGGAAGAACCTGAAAGAATCCAGTTCACTCGCTTTGAGGCAACGTTCCGGGGCGAGAATGATGTTCATACCACGAACTATGATAGCGGGGAGTGGCATTGCACCTGTCGTTTCTTCCATGACTGGGGTGATTGCAGCCACACTATGGCTATGCAGCGAGTATTGGGCGTGACTATTCCAGCAGCGTACCGGCACGGTATCCCTGCGGGTATAGGCACCGGCCCGCTCATGCACTAAACTAACCAGCATCTCGCATATCTGGCGCCAGGGCAATCCTGCTCCTGCACCAGCTACCGAAAACTATTAAGAAGCGCTGACAACGACTGTTTCGATCAGCGCTTCTTCGTTTTTTCATTCCTTGCCCCCGACCCCTCCCCATTCTATAGGGCCAGTGGGTGGGGCCTGGCGGATGCGGGGGCCTGGTGCCTATCCTCTTCGCCTAACCCCCAATGGCGGGTACAAAGTGCAGGACGATCAGCGCTGTAAAAAAGATAACGGCCAGGACTGCGATATAAATCAGATCCCGTCGCACATAGGCATAATGTTCAGAAGTAATTAGACTCGCGTTACGCTGCACCTGCTGCCTTAGCGCCGTCTCGCGGCGAGCAGCGAGACGCGCTGCCGCGCTGCCCTTGTCCGCGCCAGCATTTTCGGCGGCAGACTTCTCTTTCTGCCGATCAGCGGTCGCCACTTCAGATTTAGTCGCTTTCGCAATCTCAGGCTTGGATACGGTAGCAGTGGTGGTGGCTTTAGCGGTTGATGGCGTCGCAGAGACGGGCGTTTCTTCTTCGCTGCTCGCATCCTGGCTATCATTTTCAGCCGGGGCCGGGCGCACCAGCTGAACATTCTTCTGCAATTTTGGCTTATTGCGTGACGCTCCGCCTCGCGCGCTTGCTGTCCTTTTTGGCATTCTTAACACTCTCCCTGCCCACCAATCCTGACAAATATCTCAGATGTCGTGGGCGCATGATTGCTAGTTATCGCTATTACTTTCTAACGTCCCTAAAATAATGAAAATCGCGTTTCATGACCGGCAAACAATATACTGCTTTATGCAATACTGCTTTCTTTCGCAGCCATTATACACGAAAGAAGTCCGCGCGTCGAGAGGCATTTGCTATTTGACAAGGTGGACAGACTGTGCTACCCTTAGCATGGCACGCAGGGGATCAATTAGAAGACTAGCCCACACGGCTAGTCATTTTCATAATGTAGGCATGCATATAGGACGCGAACAATCGCGTCCCTACGCATGTTACATCGATTTTTCAGAGCATATCACGTATCGATTACAGGAGCATCAACATGGCAAGGATAGTCGTCGCAATGAGCGGCGGCGTGGATAGTTCGGTAGCCGCTGCGCTGCTAAAAGAGCAGGGACACGAGGTGATTGGCATCATGCTGCGACTCTGGTCCGAGCCGGGCGTCATCGAAGACGACGGCGTTGAGCGCGTTGGGGCGGGGTATGCTGCGCAAAATAAATGCTGCTCCCTCGAATCCGTCGACGATGCCAGGCGCGTAGCGCGTATGCTCGACATCCCGCTCTATCTTGTGAACGTTGAGCAGGAATTTAAAGAGAACGTGGTGGACTTCTTCTACCAGGAATACGTGGCAGGACGCACTCCCAACCCGTGCCTGACCTGCAATCGCCATATCCGTTTTACCGTGCTGCTCAACCGCGCCCTTGCGCTCGATGCCGATTACCTGGCGACAGGCCATTATGTGCGCGTGGATAGCAACCCGCTTACTGGCAAGTTCAGGCTGCGCCGGGGCGTCGATCCCGGTAAAGATCAATCGTATGTGCTGCACGTGCTCAATCAACAACAACTGGCGCATGCCTGTTTCCCCCTGGGCGAATACACCAAGCCACAGGTGCGGGCGATGGCCGCCGAACGCGGTATGAGCGTGGCAAGCAAAGCCGAAAGCCAGGAAATATGCTTCGTGGCGCAAAACGATTATCGCGGCTTCATTGATCGCTACGCCAGCAACCGGGGGGATATACCGGTACTGGTCGGGGCAGGCGCCGCCGCGCAAGCACAGCAAGTAAACGGTGTGATTCCTGTACCAAAGCCCGGCCCGATTTTTGACGTGTACGGGAAAACGCTGGGACGGCATCGCGGATTGGCCTACTATACAATTGGACAACGCAAGGGCCTGGGGTTGACCTCGCCTGAACCATTACATGTGCTCAAGATCGACGCGCAGCAGAACGCGCTTGTCGTCGGACCGGCGGCGGCGCTTGAAAAGTCGAGCTGCACGGTCGGCAAAATGCACTATGTCAGCGGCGAGACACCAACCGGAACATTTACGGCGCGCGCGCGTATCCGCTACAAGGCGCCCGAACAGGAAGCGACGGTCACTCCCCTGGAGGACAACCGCGCCAGCGTCACATTTATACACCCACAACGGTCCATCACGCCTGGACAGGCTGCCGTCTTCTATGGCGGCGAAGAGGGAGATGAGGTGTTGTGCGGAGGAATCATTGAATGACGGATCAAGCACATATTCGCAATTTTTGCATTATTGCCCACATCGATCATGGCAAATCAACGCTTGCTGATCGCCTGCTTGAATATACCGGAACCGTTTCCAAGCGCGAAATGATGGAGCAGACGCTCGACCAGATGGACCTGGAGCGCGAGAAGGGCATCACCATCAAAGCGCAGGCTGTGCGTATGCTATATACCGCGCTTGACGGCGAGCAGTACGAACTCAACCTGATCGATACACCCGGCCACGTCGACTTTACGTATGAGGTGTCGCGCAGTCTGGCCGCGTGCGAGGGCGCGCTGCTGGTTATAGACGCCACGCAGGGAATCGAGGCGCAAACCCTGGCGAACCTCTACTTGGCGCTTGAGGCCGACCTGAGCATTATACCGGTGATAAACAAAATCGACCTGCCCAGCGCCGACCCGGAACGGGTGAAGCAAGAAGTTGAGGATGTCATCGGCCTGCCCAGAGAGGAGTGCATCCTGGCATCGGCCAAGGAGGGTATCGGCACCCAGGAAATCCTGGAAGCCATCATCGCACGCATCCCACTACCGAAGGGCAACCTGCATCAACCCCTGCGCGCGCTGGTCTTCGACTCGCACTACGACGCCTACAAAGGCGTGATCGCCTATGTGCGCATAGTTGATGGCGAACTGCATGATGGCGAAAAAATCGCTATGATGGCAACGGGAAGCACTACCGAGATTTTAGAAGCTGGCTATTTCCAGCCGCGCCTGATCTCCTCAGAAACGCTCTCAGCCGGGGAAGTCGGCTACGTTGCCACCGGCTTCAAGAATGTGAAAGATTGCCGGGTAGGTGATACAATCACCGTTCCGGGCGCGCTGGCACATGTTGCAGCCCTACCGGGCTATAATCCCGCCAAGCCAATGGTATTCGCGGGTATTTATCCCGTAGAGGGAAATGAATATCCTTTGCTGCGTGATGCGCTCGATCGACTGAAACTCAACGATGCCTCGCTTTTCTACGAGCCGGAAACATCGACCGCGCTGGGCTTCGGTTTTCGTTGCGGCTTCCTGGGTCTATTGCACATGGAGATCGTACAGGAGCGCATCGAACGCGAATACAACCTGGACATCCTCGCGACCGCGCCAAGCGTGCAATACCATGTGATACGCACCAATGGTGAAGAGTTGGAGGTGGACAATCCATCGGAGATGCCCGATGCCGGTGAGATCGAGAAAATCGAGGAACCCTGGATGGATATCTCCATTTTCACACCTACGCGCTATATCGGCACCATCATGGATCTTGTGACTACACGGCGCGGCGCTTTCAAAGAGATGAAGTATATCGAAGCAGAGCGTGTACTGCTCACCTATAACATCCCGCTTGCCGAACTGATAACCGACTTCTACGACCAGCTCAAGTCGCGCACCCAGGGGTATGCCTCGCTCGATTACAGCTTCGGCGGTTATCACGAAGCCGACCTGGTGAAGCTCGACATCCTTGTCAATGGCGTACCGGTCGATGCCCTATCGCTGGTTATGCACCGCGACAAAGCCTACTTCCAGGGGCGCGCCCTGGTCGAGAAGCTGCGCAGTCTCATCCCGCGCCAGCTATTCGAGGTTCCCATCCAGGCTGCTATCGGCGCGCGTATCATCGCCCGCGAAACGGTGAAAGCTATGCGCAAAGATGTGCTCGCCAAGTGTTATGGCGGCGACATCACCCGCAAACGCAAACTGCTGGAGAAGCAGAAAGAGGGCAAGAAACGCATGAAGATGGTGGGCAATGTGGAGATTCCCCAGGAAGCATTCATGGCGATATTGTCGCTCGGAGACTGATTCTTTAATAAATAGGCATGAGGGACGCGATAAATCGCGTCCCTACATATATTCCCATGCTATCAGGCAGGCGGTATCTGCTGCGGCGGATACTGCTGTTGCTGAGGATAAGGCGGGGGTGGCAACTCCGTCGGTGGGTATGGCTGCGGTTGAGGCCTTGTATCAGGATATGGCTGTGGCCCGGTCTGCGGATTGGGTCGCAGTTCTGTCGGCCCATATTGCTGGCCAGGCTCTGTCGGCGCGTACTGCTGCGGCCCGGTCTGCGGGTATGGCTTAAGCTCTGTAGGCTGGTATTGCTGCGGGTCCACGGGTGGGTATTGAGGTGGATATGGCGGATATGGCAGCTGATCGGT
>DATGGW010000290.1:0-9662 GCA_035308345.1 Ktedonobacteraceae bacterium
GTTCTATCTGCCTAAGTTAATGTTCTATCTGCCTATTGACAAGCACACCCACCACTGTTACACTGCTAGCAGCAAACAACAATGGCAACGAGCGGGACAAGTACCTTTTGGCGAGCAACAGAGAACTGCGGGCTGGTGCAACGCAGGCGCCGCCACGAAGGGAAATCCACCCGCGAGCCAGCGCGATAAGCGCCAACGGTCGCCCCCGTTAGCAGGCAAGAGAGTTTCGAGCTCGTAAGAGCTTGAATAAATCAAGGTGGCACCACGATCCACGCATCTTTCGCGTCGTCGTCCTTCCCAGGACAACGGCGTTTTTTATTGTTCGAGTGACTAAGCCAGGGCGAGGACAAGTAGGCGTTCATTTAAACCCCTCTGTCATCCTGAGCGCAGCGAAGGATCTCTCGCTGAGCCGAGCGCAGATCCTTCGCTGCGCTCAGGATGACAGAGGACGGGATAGCCAGGTCGGGCGGGATGCCCCGGACGTTCAATTGATTTGTAACCAGTAGTATCAGGAGCAACAATAATGCAAATGACCATGATCGAGGCGCTCAACTCGGCGCTGGCCCATGAACTGGATCGCGATAAGCGTGTCGTTGTGCTGGGCCAGGATATTGGCGCGAATGGCGGCGTCTTCCGTGTCACAGAGCACCTGCAAAAAAAGTTTGGCGAAGAGCGCGTCTTCGATACACCTTTATCAGAATCCGCCATCATCGGCACATCTATCGGTATGGCCATCTATGGGCTGCGGCCAATCGCCGAGATTCAATTTGCCGGTTTCCTGTTTATGTGCATGAACCAGCTTGTTTCGCAGGCGGCGCGCATCCGCTTCCGCAGCGCGGGAGCCTATACCTGCCCCCTGGTAGTGCGCGCTCCCTATGGCGGCGGCGTGCGCACGCCTGAATTGCACTCGGACAGTCTTGAAGGCGTTTTCTTGCAAACTCCCGGCTTAAAAATCGTCGTACCATCCAATCCTTACGATGCGAAAGGGTTGTTGGCCTCGGCGGTTGACGATCCCGACCCGGTGTTATTTCTTGAAAACATCAAACTGTATCGCTCATTTCGCGCGGAGACGCCTGAAGATCACTACACCGTTCCACTGGGCAAGGCGAAAACAGTGCAGGAAGGAACGGATGCCAGCATCTTCGCCTATGGCGCAATGGTCAATGTCGCGCTGGATGCCGCGAAACAGGCGCAGCAAGAGATGGGTAGCAGCGTTGAAGTCATCGACCTGCGCACCATCTGGCCCCTCGATGAAGATGCCATCGCCGCATCCGTCGAAAAGACGGGGCGCGCCATCATCGTGCATGAGGCTCCACGCGCGGGCGGCATCGGCGCGGAAATCACGGCAGTAATCAACGAACGCTGCTTCTATTCGCTGCTCAAGCCCATCGGGCGCGTGACAGGTTACGATACACCTTTCCCGGGGCCTGGACAGGAAGACTATTACCTGCCCAATCCGGCAAAGGTTATGACAGCACTGCGCGAGATCATGGAACCATAACAGCCTGTGGAGATATATCTATGAGTGAACTTAAACTGGCGGACCTCGGCGAAGGCATGCACGAGGCCGAGGTTGTCGAATGGCTCGTCAAGGTGGGTGATACGGTCAAGCTGGATCAAACCGTGGTCAAGGTGGAAACCGACAAGGCCGTTGTTGAAATACCCTCGCCTGTGGCCGGGCGCGTGTCCGAGATTCGCGTACACAATGGTCAGTCCGCGAAGGTCGGCGATGTACTGGTGGTCTTCGATGCGCCAGCGTCAACCAATGGCGACGGGGCTGCCTCCTCTAGCAAGAGTATGAGCGCAATTGCCAGCGCTTCCCAGCCTGCCCAGGCAGGGCCATCGACCGCGCCTGGGCGGCGCGTGCTGGCTGCCCCAGCCGTGCGCAAGCTGGCCTTTGAGCTTGGGATCGATCTGGAACAGGTCACACCCTCAAATACCAACGGGCGCGTCTCCCTTGAGGATGTACGAGCCTATTCTGAACATCTCAAATCGGCATCGACACCACCTGCATCGACCACTCCTGTACCTGTAGGGACGCCATTCATGGCGTCCACAACCGGAATGCAAACTATCCCACCCTCAACATCACAATCTCAGGACGAACGCCAGCCGTTGACTGGACTGCGTAAGCGCATCGCGGAACATATGGAGCGTTCCTGGCGCATTATCCCTCACGCTACGGCCTTTGGCGAAGTCGATGCCAGCAGGCTGGTTGCTCTGCGTAATGCGCTAAAACCCGCCGCCGAAAAACGAGGTATCCGGCTGACTTACATGCCGCTGCTCATCAAACTTTTGATACCCCTGCTGAAGGAATTTCCTATTTTTAATGCCAGCCTGGACGATGAGCGGCGCGAGATCATCTATAAACGCTCATACCATATCGGCATGGCGACTGCAACGCCCGATGGCCTGCTTGTTCCCGTATTGCGCAACGCTGATCGCCTCACCTTGCTGGATATCGCAGCTAATGTTGATCGCTTGATCGAGGGCGCAAAGCAGCGTACTCTGACGCTGCCGGAAGTGAGCGGCAGCACCTTTACCCTGAACAACGTCGGCAGCTTTGGCGGCGGCACAGGCACGCCCATTATCAACCATCCCGAAGTGGCTATTCTCGCGGTTGGCAGAATAGAGGATAAGGCCATCGTCGAGCAGGGAATGGTGATTGTGCGCCCTATGATGCCACTCGCGCTTTCTTTCGATCATCGCCTGATCGATGGCGCGTCGTCGGGGGCGTTCCTCGCTCGTTTTAAAGAGCTGGTCGAGAATCCACAGCAGTTGATGCTCGATATGGTATAGCAGATGGGGAGAAAGGAAGCAAACCGATGGTTGTAGGAGATGTCACCACTGCTGTAGATGTGCTGGTGCTGGGCGCTGGCCCTGGCGGCTATGTCGCGGCCATTCACGCCGCCCAGCTTGGAAAACATGTCACCCTGATCGACCAGGCTTCTCCCGGTGGTACCTGCCTGCATCGCGGCTGTATCCCGCTCAAAGCATTGCTCTCCTCGACTGAACGCTACCGGCAGACATGCCAGGAAGACCTGGCCTCGATGGGAATTCATGCTGCATCCATCACATTCAACTGGGCCGAGATGCAAGCATGGAAACAGAGCGTTGTCGAGCGGCTGGCCGAGGGTGTGCGCCGCCTAGTGGCTGGCAACCATATCGAATACGCGCATGGCACAGGCTGGTTTATGAACGCCAACGAGATGCGCGTCGAGGGCGAACATGGTTCGCTGCGTTTCAAATTTGAACATTGCATCCTCGCCACCGGTGCGGACGGCGCTTCCGTTACTGGACTTGCTTACGACGGCAAACAGGTATTAACGCCCGAACAGGCCTTGATGCTGCCAGAACTACCCGCAGCGCTGGCAATCTACGGCGACGACTACATCGCGCTTGAACTGGCAACGCTCTTCGCGCGGCTTGCCATCAAAGTTAAACTCTACGCTCCAGGCGAGCAGCTTTTACCCGGCGTGGATGCCGCCGCCGTAAGGCTGGTACAGGCTGGTCTGCGCAAGCTGGGGGTTCAGGTAGAAACAAAGGCCAGTCTTGTCAGCATCTCCGAAAGACCACTTGTGATTTCACAGTGCGTGCAGCCGCGCACATCAGAACTGCACCTTGACGCTGCCGGAGTTGCGCCCGCGGAACATGGCGGTATCAGTGTCAACAGCATGCAGCAGAGCAGCGTGCCTCATATCTACGCGGTGGGAGATTGCACCGGTGGACGCGCCCTGGCAAGCATAGCCATCAAGCAGGGCAAAGTCGCCGCCGAAGCTCTCTCTGGTCAGCGCGTGCAATTTGCGCCACTTGTAACACCACTGGTCGTGCATACAACGCCCGAACTGGCAACCGTTGGCTACTCTTCTGAAGAAGCGACAGCGGCGGGCTACAACGTCGTCAGCGGCAGATTTCCTATAGCCGCAAATGGACGCGCGCTAACGTTGGGCGCGGACAATGGTGTAGCCATGCTGGTAGCCAGCGCTGATGACGGGGTGCTGCTGGGCGCAACGATGGTTGGCCCGCGCGCCGGGGAATTGATCGGCCAGGCCGCGCTGGCTATCGAGATGGGCGCGACCCTGACCGATCTGACCGAGATATTATACGCTCACCCTGGCTTGAGCGAGACCGTATTGGAAAGCGCAGAGAACGCGCTGGGACGCGCGATACATATTCTGGCGAGTAGCTAACCTTTCTTCACTGAGGCAATAAAGTCATCCACAGGAATAGCTGTGAGTGTTTCGAAGCTCGCTGTGCCGCGCATCCCCAACTCCACCGAAACCCGTGTCACCGTCTGCGCGTCCGGGGCTTCCAGTACGGTAATGAAGTCGTATGCGCCAAGTAATGCGTACTGGTAGAGCACTTTTGCTCCCAGCGCCTCAACCTCGCTGTTCACCGCCTTGATTCGGTCTGGATTTTTCTTGAGGGTCTTCACTCCCTCCGGGCTTAAACGGCTCAACATAATGTACGTTCCCATTGTGCTCATGACCTCCACTCAGTAGGCTGATATATTCACTCTTCGCAAAATATGTGCTGGACTACAACTTACTGGTGCAAAATCTACGTTGGTGAAAGATGGGGGTGAAAAACCATCGTGGAGTATTGTATCACAAACGATAAATGCCCCTCAAAATTCATCAGAGGATTCGAACTTACGCCGTCTCCAGCGCCATGCGCAAGTGTTCCAGCGAAGTATTGCCGCCCGAACACACAATGCCCACCTTTTTTCCCTGCAAGTCTTCGCGCAAGCGATAGGCTGCTGCCAGCGCAGCCGCACCCGCGCCTTCGGCGAGCGTATGGGCGCGCTCAATCATCCACACCATGGCCTGCATAATCTCGGCCTCGCTCACCAGCAGGAAGTCATGCAATCCTTCCCTCATTATCTCCTGCGGCAGTTCAAAGGCTACACCTGTTACCAGCCCTTCGGCGAAAGTATGGTTAGGCGCTGTTACCTGGCGCCGCTGTCGCCAGGTCTCGTAGGCAGCAGGTGCCGCTTCAGACTGCACGCCGACCACCTGAATAGCAGGATTGACGGCATGCGCCGCGATACACACCCCTGCCGCGCCGGAGCCGCCGCCTACCGGCACAAGGATCACGTCCAGGTCGGGCTCATCTTCCAGCATTTCCAGACCTTCGGTAGCAACCCCGGCTATCAATAATGGCTCATTGCCTGAATGGACGTAACGGTAACCGTGTTCATGGGCCAGTGTCTCGCAGTGCAGCTTGGCTTCATCGTAGCTTGCGCCGAACTTGATGACTTCCGCGCCCATACCCTCCATAGCTGCTACCTTGCCCGGATTGGCCTTTTCAGGCACGACGATGATGGCCTTGACGCCGAATAGCCGTGCAGCATAGGCCACCGACTGCCCGTGATTACCCGTCGAGGCCGCAATCACGCCGCGCGAGCGTTCGTCTGGCTGCAGTTGCGAAATAAGGTTGATACCTCCGCGCACTTTGAACGCGCCCACCGGCTGGTAGTTCTCATGCTTGATATAGACTTCCGTATCGAGCAGCGCGTCCATCGCCGGATAGCGGTGCAGCGGCGTGCGCGCCAGGTAAGGACGAATGCGGCGCTGCGCCTGCAAAACGTCCTGGAAGGTGGGTATATGCATGATCGTGTCTCCTCTCGTATTTTCAGGGCGACCGCAAGGGTCCCACCACCCATCCGCCCTTCCCCCGCCCTTACAATGACTACGATTTTATCTGGCGATTAAGCAGCTATTGACAGGAATTATTGTTCTTTTCCCGTACATATAGCATAATGGAAGAAAAGCTGGCAAAAGTAAAGGGGCAAACCTATGACCATATCACCATCCAATCCCAAAGTAGCAGCCATCCGGCAAGACGCGCAGCAATCCTACGACGCGCTCAACCAACTGATCGATGGAAAGCTGTCACAATTGCCGCCGGCAAAACTCTACACCTCGCCCGGCGGCGATGAGTGGACCATCATGGAGAACCTGGCTCACATCCTTGAATTTATGCCGTACTGGGCCGGTGAGGTTGCCAAACTTGTAGCGCAACCTCGCCAGAATTTTGGGCGTGTGATGCAGGACGAACGCCGTCTCAGAGAGATTCGCGATCATGCTCACGACTCGCTGGTGCAAATCAAAGCAGCCCTGCCTGCCAGCTATGCCCGCCTGGACGAGGTATTAGAGAGCTTGAAGGATAGCGACCTGGAGTTGACGGGCCTGCACTCGCGGTACGGTGAGAAGCCGCTCGAGTGGTTTATCGAGGATTTCGTGACAGGGCATTTACGGGCGCACCTGGTACAGATGAAGGTGGCGATGGAGGCGCTCTAATCTCCAACGCCCAACCCCACGCCGGATGTCCACCAGGGGTATCCCTACATATGGGGATTTCCACCCCATGCCATCAAGGATATGCACCGGGAGTGGGGAAAAGGGGACGAACGAAATGTAGGCATGCTCCTGGTGGGCATCCGGCTACGGCATCCTGCTATAACCGTCCAACTTTCTGATGATTTGGGCTATGGCTATTACTTTGACGCATCCGGCCACGGCATCCTGCCATAACCGTCCAACTCCTGTTGTGAGCATCCTGTACTAAACATCGAGTCCTCTTAACTCCGCCTGCTTCTTGCATCTGCCGCACACCTCCTGTATACTACGCGCGTACAAACAAATACACATCCTCCAGCGGTGATGAAGAGGAGTAGCTTGCCAGGGATAGCAGCGAGCCGGTAGATGGTGCGAGGTCGGCAGTCTAGAGCAGGTGAAGGGCGCTTCGGAGCTGGATACAATGAGTGGCTTCATCCCATCGAGGGTGAAGAAGCAGGGTGGAACCGCGCATCATGCCGCACAACGCTGTAGCCCCGGGCCAGCACACAGGCATGGATTCGTCCCTGGACGTTGTTGTTGAAACGTCCGGGGGATTTTTTAGAGGAGGAATCCACTCATGACACAAACAGAGGAGCAAGCAGTGTCCGCGCAGGACACACCGCTTGTGCCCATCGAGAAGATCGTCTCGCTCTGCAAGCGGCGCGGCTTCGTCTACCCCAACTCCGAGATTTATGGCGGCGTCTCCGGCATCTATGACTTTGGGCCGCTCGGCGTCGAGCTGCGCAACAACATCCGCCGCTTCTGGTGGTGGTCCATGGTGCAGACCAACGATAACGTGGTGGGCATCGAGGGCAGCATCATCACCCACCCGCGTGTGTGGGAAGCCAGCGGACATGTCGAGAACTTCGTTGATCGCCTGGTGGACTGCAAGAACTGCAAACGCCGTTTCCGCGTCGATCACCTGCCCGAAGAGAATATCAGGCAGAACAAATGCCCCGTCTGCGGCGGCGAATTGACCGAGCCGCGCAAGTTCAACCTGATGATGGAAACCTACATCGGTGTGGTCGAGGGCGAGCGCATGAAGACCTACCTGCGCGGTGAAGCTTGCCAGAACATCTACCTGGACTATGACAACGTGCTCAAATCTTCGCGCGTGCAGATACCTTTCGGCATTTGCCAGATCGGTAAGGCTTTCCGCAACGAGGTTACGCCCGGCAACTTCCTCTTCCGCCAGCGCGAGTTCGAGCAGTGGGACCTGCAATTCTTCGTACACCCATCTGAGATGCAGCAGTGGTTCGATTACTGGAAAGAGCGCCGTTTCGAGTGGTACAAAGGCATTATCACTCACAAGGATCGCCTGCGTTTCCGCGCTCATGGAGCGGACGAACTGGCGCACTACGCAAAGCAGGCTTTTGATATCGAATACCAGAGCATTCTGGGCTGGCAGGAGTGGGAAGGCATCCACTGGCGGCAGGACTGGGACCTCTCGCGTCACAGCCAGTATAGCGGCCAGGACTTGAGCTACACCGATCCCGAAACCAAAGAGCGCTACATTCCCTGGATCGTTGAAACGTCGGGCGGCGTGGATCGAACTTTCCTCAACTTGCTGCTGGATGCCTACGAGGAAGAGCCACCGACCGGCAAGGACAAAGAGGGGCGTACCGTGCTGCACCTCAACCCGGTGCTCGCGCCAGTCAAAGTGGCCGTGCTGCCCCTGCAAAAGAACAAGGAAGAGCTGGTCACGACGGCGAAGGAGCTACACCACAAGCTGCGCCGCCTGATGGTCTCGCAATACGACGAAGTGAGCAACATTGGACGCCGCTATCGCCGCCAGGACGAGATTGGTACGCCTTTCTGCGTCACCATCGACTTCACCACGCTCGAAGACCAGACCGTCACCGTGCGCGAGCGCGACAGCATGTCGCAGATCCGCCTGCACCTGAACGAAGTTCCTGCTTACCTGCTCGAACGAGTAAGGTGGGATTATACCGTCTGATCCTGGCAATCTGTAAAGGGGAAGCATGTAAGATAACGAGGGCGGCCGCAAGGGTCAAAGGTTCCCGCGCCCCACATCCACCCCACTCCAGCCCTTACAATGAACGCCGCCTTGCGAGTCGTATTCGTAGTCATTGTAAGGGCGGGGGTTGAGGAGTGCTGAGGAGGGACCCTTGCGGTCGCCCTCGTCCTTTATTTCTTAGTCTCTCGCAAAAAGTAAGCAATATTTGCTACAATCAATACAGATAATTCATGTATTTACGCCTTAATTGATGCTTTGCGCCGCGCAAATAACGGAGGGCTTATGTCATCGAAGATACATATTCTGGGCTTTGCGGGCAGTTTGCGCCAAAAATCCTATAACAAAGCTCTACTGAAGGTTGCGCAAGAGTTCTTATCTGAAGATGCTGAATTAGAAATTTTTGCCCTCGATGATATTCCCCTGTTCAACGAAGATCTGGTTCCCGATCCACCGGAGCCGGTACGTGTCTTCAAGGAGAAGATTAGCCAGGCGGACGCTTTGTTGATTGCCGTTACCGAGTATAACTATTCGGTTTCGGGCGTGCTGAAGAATGCCATCGACTGGGCTTCGTGGCCGATCGCGACAACGCCGCTCAGGGGCAAGTTGGCTGCCATCATGGGCGCTGGTGGACGCTTTGGCACAGTACGCGCCCAACTCAACTTCCGCCAGACCTTGCTCTATACAGACACGCGCGTGCTGCTCAAGCCAGAGATCTATATTGAAAAAAGCTGGGAAAAGTTCGATAGCGAAAGCAACCTGGTCGACCAGCATGCTCGCCAGGCAATCGAGGCCCTTGTGACGGCGCTGGTGCTGGCTGCCAGGGCGGAGAAAGAAAAAGCTACCGCTGTCATCAATAGATAAGCATGGATCATGTAGCTTATATGACCAAGGCCTGGGGCATGATCGACAAGCTCGCAACAGGGCAGAAGAGCATCGAGTCCCGCTGGTATAACAGAAAACTGGCTCCCTGGGGGAAAATATCTCCAGGTGAGAGCATCTATTTCAAGAATGTTGGCGAGCCTGTCACCTTGCAAGCCCAGGTCAACAAAGTTAGCTACTTTAGCGACCTTATACCTCAACGAGTCCTCTCCATACTGGAACAATACCGCGGCGATTTAGGTATTGAGCCAGGCCAACTTCCCACTTTCTACGAACGGTACAGGCACAAAAGATATGCTATACTCATCTTCCTCAAGGGCGTGCAGCATATTTCCCCGTTCGAGATTGATAGGACGGGCTATGGCGCGATGTCGGCGTGGTTATGTGTGGAGAACGTGGATCAAATTCGTGTCCCACAGCGCTGACTATTTGTGGTAGAATAGTTACTTTGCCTGTGTATCTAT
>DATGGW010000291.1:0-5887 GCA_035308345.1 Ktedonobacteraceae bacterium
AAATGGAGAGCAGCAATAACAGGGGGATGGCCTGCAGCAACCGCCTGATCAGGTAGCGTCCCATAAACACCTCCGTAGGGTGGAACTCGTGGACTCAATCTGCTGGACATAGTGTACCATATTTATACCCGTTTTATGTCACTTTTGCAAGAGCTAAAAGCTTTTTCACGGGAAATAGTTGATGCTCATATCCGATTTAGTTAGTAAAGAACCTCTAGTCGGATATCTTCTGATATCCGACTAGAAGCGTCTTCCTGGTTGCAAACCTGCAATACTGCGCACTCAAAAGAGAGCAGACTTAAGCAAGCAACCGGGCTAGCACTGGCCGCCGTTGCACCACCACTCCCAGTTATTGATGGTTTCGGAGGCGCCTTCGGGTCCCGGGCTGTAGTTGTTGACCGTCAGCTTGTGCATGGACAGATCCACCGGAGCGTACAAGGTGATGAACGGGTAGTCCGTCAACTCAATCTGGTGGATCTGGTTGAACACCTGCTGCTCCGCGTTGGGATCGCCCGTCGACTGCTCCTGGGGGAACAGCGCGTCCAGGTTCTTGTTGCAGTAGTAGCTGAAATTGGACCCGTTGGGCGGGAACTGGTTGCAGGCCAATATCGCCGAGTCATCCGGGGTATAGGTAAAGGAGTTTTCAAACTCCGCCAGGTCGTAGCGCCCCGACTGCGCCCCGGTGGCTGGGGAGGGCGTATTCTTGCCCAGGAACGGCCCAAAGAACGTGCTCGCCGGGTAGTTTTGAATGCTGAGCTGAATACCGATGGCCGCGAAGTCCTGTTGCAGGATCAATTCGTCGTCGGCGCGCCACAGGTTGTTGGCCGTGGTCGAGTACTCAAAACTCAAGACTTCGCTGCCCTTGTGGCGCGCTTGCCCGGCCACCAGCGGCGACCAGCCATCCTGATCCAGCAACTTGTTGGCCGCGGCCGGGTCAAACTTGGGACAGGGCGCATTGGCCTGGTAGCCCGGCACCAGCCCGGCGGAATGATCGGTACACAGCGGCGAGGCAAAGCCTCGCCGCGCCGTGTCGATCAAGGCGGAGTGGTCAATGGCCATGGCCATCGCCTGGCGCACCGCCGAGTCCGTGCCCAGGATGGGATTGCGGTAATCCAGGTACATGGCCTCGAAGTTGGTGGCCTTGGGATTGTAAGCCAGCTTGTAGTTGGACAACGCCTGGTAGGCAATCGTCTTGGTGACATCCAGGAACCAGGAGGAGTCGATCGTGCCTGCCTGCAAGTCCTTGAGGATGGTATCCTGGTTGGTCACGATGCGGAAGACGATACTGTTGAGGTAGGGAAAGCCCTGCGAGGCCAGGTAGTAATTGGGGTTGCGCACCACGGTGTAGTGGTCCCCCGGCTTGCTCTCGCTCATCATGAATGGGCCGCTGGTGACTTTGGGATCCAGGTTGTCCGCGGTGGTCGGCAGCTTATCGGGGGCCACGCCCTGGAAATGATGCGCCGGCAGCGGCGCATTCAAGCCATCCGCCCAGATCGCCACGAACGAGCCATAGCCCGACTTGAGGTGGAAGGTGATCGAGAGGTTGTCCGCGGAGACGTCGGCCCCGGTGATCAGGTTGTAGCCAATGGTGCTGGCGGCGGTGAATTTGGGGTTGGTCCACAAGCGCCAGGTGAAGTCCACGTCGCGCGCATCCAGCGGCTGGCCATCGGACCACTTGAGGCCGGAGCGCAGGTGGAAGGTCCAGGTTTTGTAATCGGCGCTGGCGCCGCCATTGGCGACGGTGGGGATCACGGTGGCCAGGCCGGGGTGCAAAATGCCGTTGGAGTCGCCGTAGAACAGCGGCGTGTAAATCGTCTGGTCGACCATATCCGAGAAGGTTTCCGACGAAGCATTGGTGATCAGCGAGTCTGGCTCTTCATACAGGTCGTCGATCCAGGTGCCGCCTTTAACGGGCGTGCCACCGGTCGTCGGCGTCGTCCCGCTGGGGGTCGTGGTGCCTGTGCTGCAGGCGCTGAGGATCAGGAAGAGCGCCGCTAGCGCGGCAAAGGACATCCTGAGCAAATGCGATCTGGGTTTCTTAAGCATGGTATCCTCCTAGTCTGATGTTCTAAAGAAAGTCTACCATGCCGAAATCAACGTTTGACTGTGAATTTTTACTTTCTTTTCCCGTACTATGTAATAGTTTCACAGACATATCGAATAGAGCGAGCAAAGGTCGCGCAGGCTATTCCAGCCTTTCCTCATAGCGACCCCCTTTCTTAGACAATGAGGAGAATCTATGGAGACTCGGCAGACGTTCCCTTGCAGTTTCGGTGAGCTACTCAAAACCTCTCGCAAGCGCCAACACTTGACACAAAAGGACCTGGCGCAGCAGCTCGGGGTGCATACGAATACCGTCTCTTCGTGGGAACTGGGTACCTATTTGCCAGCCACCCGCGGACTGGTTCTGGAGCTGGCTCGGCTCCTGGTTCTGAACGAGCCAGAAACGCGTCAACTCCTGGAAGCCAGTTTGACCGCGCTCTCCCCTCATTGGTACGTTCCTTTTCCGCGCAATCCATTTTTCACCGGGCGCGAGGAGATCTTGGAGGCGCTGTACTCGCACCTGCATGCAGAGCAGATGGTCGCGCTCACCCAATCATATGCCTTGCACGGGCTGGGAGGAATCGGCAAAACGCAGCTCGCGTTGGAGTATGCCTACCGGCATGCCCTGGAGCACAGCGCTGTCTTCTGGATCGGAGCAGAAACCATTGAGCACATCGTCTCTGATCTGCTGCGCATTGCCGGGGTGCTCCAGTTGCCTGGGCGAGACGATAAGGATCAGCAGCAAGTAGTCGAGGCGGTCCAACTCTGGCTCACGACACATAGCCAGTGGCTGCTGATCTGGGATAACCTGGAAGACCTGGCGATGCTGGAGCGCTTTCTGCCCTCCGCCCGGCAGGGGGCGATCCTCATTACCACGCGCCATCAGGCGTTGGGAACGCTCGCGCGGGGTATGGACCTGTTTCCTATGGAGCGCGAGGAAGGGATGCTGTTCCTATTGCGCCGTGCTAAAGTGCTGGAACCAGAAGCGACGAGCGAGCAGATGCATCAGCTTGCCGTCCGGATGCCTCCCCAGTATGCTGCAGCGGCGGACCTGGTGAGTGCCATGGGAGGGTTGCCCCTGGCCATCGATCAGGCCGGAGCCTATATCGAAGAAACACAGTGTGGTCTGCCGGCCTACCTGGAACTCTTCCGCACCCGGCGTGCCATCCTGCTCCAGCAGCGAGGAGATGGGTCGCGTGATCACCCGGCGTCGGTCTCGGCCACCTTCACCCTGGCGATCGCGGCAACCGCCCAACGCCACCCGGCGGTGCGGGACCTTTTGCAGGTCTGCGCGCTGCTGCAGCCGGATGCCATACCCGAAGAACTCTTTCGCCAGGGAGCTGAGCACCTGGGTACAACGTTGGAGGCCGTCGGGCGTGATGCACTGGATTGGGACAGGGTCGTCGCCGTCTCGTGCTCCTATTCCCTGTTGCGCCGGCAGCCAGAGGAGCAGATGCTCTCGATGCATCGGCTGGTGCAGGCGATCCTCCTGGATGCCATGACGGAGACGGAGCGGGAGACTTGGACCCGGAGAGCCATCGGAGCACTCGATGCGGTGTTTCCCGAAGTCCGGCCAGCGACGGAGTATGCCGCCTGGAAGCAGTGTGAGCGATTGCTGCCGCAGGCGCTGCTGTGCCTGCACCGGGTCGAGGCTACTGAGGAATCCCTCGCCGTCGCCTCCTTAGCCTATAAGACGGCCCAGTATCTGCGTGAGCGTGAGCGGTACGCAGAGGCGGAACCGCTCTTTCAGCGAGCCTTGCACCTTCGAGAGCAAGCCCTGGGACTGGATCATCCTGATGTAGCTTTTTCGCTTAACTATCTGGCGGTCCTCTACTGGGAGCAGGGCAGGTACGCAGAGGCGGAACCGCTCGACCAGCGCGCGTTGCGCATCTGGGAGCAGGCCCTGGGTCCCGACCATCCCGATTTAGCTCGCCCACTGAACAATATGGCGGTCCTCTACTTAGAGCAGGGCAGATACGCGGAGGCGGAACCGCTCTTTCAGCAAGCCTTGCGCCTTCGGGAGCAGGCTCTGGATTCTGACTATCCCTTGCTGGCCTATCCGCTCCATGGATTGGCGGAACTCTACTTTGAGCAGGGCAGGTATGCGGAGGCGGAACCGCTCTTTCGGCAAGCCTTGCGAGTCTGGGAGCAGGCTCTGGGTCCGGACCATCCCCAGGTGGCGGAACCGCTCAATGGACTGGCGGAACTCTCCTTTCGACAAGGCAAATACGCGGAGGCGGAACTACTCTTTCAGCGCGCGCTGCGCAACAGCGAGCAGAGCCAGGGATTAGAGCATCTAAATGTGGCCACGTCGCTCAATGGACTGGCGAACCTCTTCAGAGAGCAGGGCAAGTATACTGAGGCGAAGTCGCTCTTTCAGCAAGCGCTCTCCATCCGAGAAAAGCATCTTGGTCAGCGTCACCCTGAAACGGCTCGAACGCTGCATGACCTGGCTATCCTCTGCCAGAAGCAAAACAACCTGAGCGAGGCGGTCTCCCTTGCTGAACGTGCCCTGAAGATCCGCTTAGAGTCACTGGGTGACGCTCACCCCAAAGCGATCGCCACACGAGTACTCTACGTTCAGCTTGTACAATTCCGCGAGAGCGATGAGGAAGGAGGCTCCTGCCCTAGAGACCCAGGTAGTCATCGCGCTGCCTCAGCAGGAACAGGATGAATTGATACATAGCGAAAAGCTCAAGCGCAAAGGGCAGGTAGCCCAGGTAGCCGAGCAATGGCATCTCAAAGATTTTCCAGAACCCCACATAGGGAATGGTGTAGTACCACTTTGGAAAAGCATAGTAGTTCCACATTTCCCACAGGAAGCCACACATCAGCCCCGCTAGAGGGAGAACAAAGAAACGCCAGTCTCCGACAGCAATATGCGCCAGCGCCGATTTACGTCCCAATAGATTGTTGATAGGGTCCAGGATCAATACCACACAAAGCCAGACCAGACCAAAGTAGTAACGCGGGAAGAACCACGGGAGGATGAGAAAGGCAATGCCGAGTACCTCGACCAGCGCCAGTACCAATATGGGAAGACGCGGACCGGCATTAGAAGCTGGGAGGCGCGGATGCAAAGGCTTAAAGGTGGAGAGGAATTCAGCCGTTTCCATAACTGCTGGCAGCACCGTACTGAAGTTCAGGCTGGCGATTAAGAAGTAGGCGAGCGGACTATAGGATTGGTCAAGCCTGTAGTGCCAGTTCTGTACAGCCAGGTTCAAGCCCTCGAAGACCCACCAGAAAACGCTGGAAGCCAGAAATAATTGCAGATATCGCCAGTGGTCACGCGTAAGCAGGGACTCACCACGGCGCATCACTACCAGCGCATCCATGAACAGGATATAGCCAAACCAGAGGGGGAAGAAACTGTAGCGGAAGAACGGGTCGATGCGCAGCCAGGAACATGTCCAGGCAGCGAGACATAATGCCAGGCCCGCAATGCCATAGATGGGAAAACGCCTTTTATGCACGAGTTGCTATCTCCAATCGCATTTAAAGTTCTCTACATCTCCCTTTCTATCAACGACTATGTGTCGTGACGCGCTGCCAGACCGATTGAAGCGCTGAACCATACAGGCGCGGATGTTGGCTCAGCAGGTTACGTAAAAGGGCAAAAAAACTGCTATCCATACCAATGATTGGCGTCTCCAGGAAAACGCGCTGCAGAACCTGTTGCCCTCCGGGTGATCCAAAGAGGCCGTAAAGCAGCCCTACATCGGCATCAGACCTCATACTGTCAAGCGCCCGGCGTATCCAGTCCTCGATGCGCAGGTAATCTCCTAATCGCCCCGCGTATGACAGGTTGCGCAAATATGACTTGATCGCGCCGCGCTCTCCGTTT
>DATGGW010000292.1:0-3449 GCA_035308345.1 Ktedonobacteraceae bacterium
TTTGATGCCGCCGTCTCCGAACTCTTTACTACGCTGCTCACTGGGGCCACGCTTGTGCTGGAGCCAAAGGAGATGCTGTATCCCGGTCCGGGTCTGGTACAGCAGATGGAAGAGCAAGCCATTAGCGTGGTGACGCTCCCACCTTCGGTACTCGCGGTACTTCCCACGGCCCAGTTGCCCGCGCTGCGCACCCTGGTCGTCGCTGGCGAAGCTTGCCCGGCAGCAATAGTAGCACGGTGGGCAGCTGGCCGCCGCTTCCTCAACGCCTATGGACCTACCGAGGGCAGTGTCTGCGCCACCATCGCCATATGTCAGGATAGCAATCGCACACCACCTATTGGCCGTCCGATTGACAATGTGCAGGTCTACATTCTGGATACCCACTTACGCCCCGTTCCCGTTGGCGTAACAGGCGAACTTTACATCGCCAGCCCTGGTCTGGCGCGAGGCTATCTGCACCTGCCCGCGCTCACAGCCGAGCGTTTCCTACCAGACCCGTTCAGCCAGGAAGCGGGCAATCGCCTCTACCGTACAGGAGACCTCGTGCGCTACCTACCCGATGGGGAGATTGAGTATATCGGACGTCAGGATGGCCAAGTAAAAGTACGCGGTTATCGCATCGAGGTGGGAGAAATAGAAGCGATCATCACCGACCATCCGGCCATTCGCGAAGCAGTGATACTCGCGCACACAGATGAAGCATCCACCATATTCCCAGATGACCAGCAGCAGTTGGCTGACGACAAACGCCTGGTGGCCTATCTGGTAGCGCGGACAGACCCTGCCCCAACCAGCGCTGAATTGCGTGCGTACCTGCTACAACATCTACCGGAATATATGCTTCCGTCAGTCTATATACAACTGGACGCCTTGCCATATTTACCCAACGGCAAGCTGGATCGGCGAGCCTTGCCGGTACCGGGAGAGGCACGCCCTGCATTGGGGAAAGCGTATGTCGCACCGGGGACGCCTTTAGAGCAGTACCTGGCCGCTACATGGCAGGAGCTACTCAAGCTTGAAGCGGTTGGTATTCACGATAACTTCTTCGAGTTGGGGGGCGATTCTATTAAAGCGGCCATCTCGATGAATAGAGTGCAGGAGCGTTTTGGCATACTGGTCTATGTGGTGGCACTCTTTGATGCTCCCACTATCGCCCAGTTGGCTCACTATCTGGCGGAGCAGTACACTGGCGTGGTAGTGCGCTTATTTGGTCAGGAATCCTTGCCCTCTTCCGTCTCTTCCGCCGCTCCAGTGCGTAAGAGTCACGAACCGCTTGTTGATGCCGCAAAGGTGCAGTTGCTGCGTCAGGTCATTGCGCCTTTAACGCGCTATCCCTCAGAACAGGTGCCGCGCACAACAAAAAACCCTCCCGCGGTCTTTGTACTCTCGCCGCCACGTTCGGGTTCAACCCTCCTGCGCGTAATGCTAGCAGGCCATCCCCGCTTATTCGCTCCACCCGAATTGGAACTGCTCTCGTTCCAGACACTGGGTGAACGTTACGCTGCCTTTGCCGGTCGTAATGCCTTCTGGCTGGAAGGTTTGCTGCGGGCGCTGATGGAACTCAAAGCGTGTGACGCCGAAACGGCGCACCAACTGATGGCTACCTACGAAGCACAGGACCTGCCGACCTGGAAATACTACCGGTTGCTCCAGGAGTGGTTGGGGGATCGTTTATTAGTGGATAAGACGCCCGCATACGCACTGGACCTCGCCATTCTGCAAAGGGCAGAGCAAGAGTTTCAGGAAGCGCACTACATTCACCTGGTACGTCATCCACGCGCCATGATCCACTCATTTGAAGAGGCCCGGCTCGATCAGGTCTTCTTCCGCCATCCGCATTCGTTCTCACGGCGTGAACTGGCGGAGTTGATCTGGGTGGTCTGCCAGCAGAACATTCAGGAATTTCTGAGTGCGGTGCCAGCCGAGCGACAGTACCAGGTCTCGTTTGAAGAACTCGTGCGAGCGCCGCAACAGGTAATGGAGGGCATTTGCCACTTCCTGAAGTTGGAATATCATCCAGCGATGATCGAGCCATATCAGGGCAAGAGGATGACGGATGGCATTCATCCCCTCTCCAAGATGATTGGCGACATCAAGTTCCATGAGCATCAAGCCATTGATGCCACAGCGGCTGAACTCTGGAAAGCAGAACAGGATGAATATGAACTCGGAGAGGTCACCAGGGAGATCGCCGCGTCTCTCGGCTACGCGGAATTCAGTCGCAAGCAGATTGACGAGGCCGATGTACAGGCATCGTCATCGCTTACCGCACGCACAACACATGCCGGAAATCTCCCTCTTTCGTTTGCGCAGGAGCGTTTGTGGTTTCTCGATCAATGGGTTCATCATCCAGGGGATGAACAGCGGTCTCAGCGGTCTGCCTACAATATCTACTCGAACTTGCACATGGAAGGCACCTTGCACAGCAGAACGCTTGAGCGTAGCCTCAACGTAATTGTGCAACGCCACGAAGTGCTGCGCACTACTTTTGTAGCCACCGACGGCTACCCGGAGCAGGTGATCGCACCATCGCTACAAATACCATTACCAGTAGTGGATCTTCGCGGTTTGCCACAGGCCGAACAAGAGCGGACGATGGCGCTCCTCGCCACGCAAGAGATCGAACAACCTTTTGATTTGAGCCGGGGTCCGTTACTGCGCACTACGCTCGTGCGCTTGCGTGATGAAGAGCATATCTTCTTGCTGACCATACACCATATCATCGCGGATGGCTGGTCCATCGGCGTGTTCAACCAGGAACTCACCTCGCTCTACGAAGCCTTCATGCAGGGCCAGCCATCCCCATTACCTGCTCTACCCATTCAATATGCCGACTTTGCCCTCTGGCAGCGCCAGCGTCTGCAAGGTGCTGTGTTACAGCAGCAGATGCAGTACTGGCGTCAGCAACTGCAGGGAGCGCCTGCTCTTCTCCCGTTGCCAACCGATCGGCCACGTCCAACTGTACAAACCTTTGCCGGTGCCGCCCATTCTATTATTCTGTCCACTGAGCTAACAAACTCTCTGAAAGCCTTGAGCCAGGATGGAGGTGTGACACTCTTTACCACTCTGCTAGCAGCCTTTCAAACGCTACTTTCGCGCTGGACGCAGCAGGACGATATCAGTGTTGGTACCTATATTGCCGGACGCACCGACTTTGAGACAGAACGCTTGATCGGCTTCTTCATCAATGACCTGGTGCTACGCACTGACCTATCTGGAGACCCGTCGTTCCGCACCTTGCTACAGCGAGCAGGGCAAGTGACACGGGATGCCTATGCTCATCAGGATGTGCCTTTTGAACACATCATCCAGGAACTACAGCCGGAACGCAATCCCAGTCACACACCGCTCTTCCAGGTGATGCTCATCTATCAAAACATGCCCAGGCATGATCTCACTTTCTCCGGGCTAACCATGCACATCATGGGGTTAGAGGTCACTCGTGCCAA
>DATGGW010000293.1:0-2826 GCA_035308345.1 Ktedonobacteraceae bacterium
CAAAGAGGTCAAACAACATATGCAACGCATCGCCGGGCGGCTCGCTGAAAAATACAAGAGTTATGAACTTATTACCTCTGCCTCAGACCCCAGCGAACGCGGCGCCCGTCTCGCCGAACTTTACCTGGAACGCGGTTTCAAACTGCTCGATGAGGAATATGCCGATATCCCTCGCATCGAAAAAGCTATTCGCGAACTACAAAATCAAATCTAATACATATCCAGCTTCTGTGCCGGAAGGGGAGGAAGATACAAATGCCGACAATTGGTATGGGTGTCGATATTTCGACACTGATTGATGCTATCGTCGCGGGCGACACCGCTAACACTGCCCACATTACCGCCGACGCTCGCGAACTTTTGGAAAGAGGAGCGCCCGCCGCCGAACTCGCCGGGCGCGTTGGAATGGTTGCCGCCCACGCCGATCCTGACGGGCAGGCCATCCTGACACTCAATGCCACTGCTGTCCTCAGTCGTTGGGTCGCCTCTCTCTCACAGGCAATTGGAGAGGACCAATACAGCCATCTTCAAGAATTGCCTCTGCTCGTCCAGGCGCTGACCGCTACCGCGCCATTTGTAAAAGCTGGTCTGGCAACGCATGACACGTACCCGGAACCGCTTTTCCCCAGCGGATTGCCCGAAGGGAAAACGGTTGACGATATGATGCGCGAAGCCGTCGATCACAATGACGCGCTACAGGTTGAGCGGCTCCTCTTTGGTCTCTACGGCACCGGCGCGGACTATCGCACCATGCAGGTACGCACCTACGATGGTATCGCTACCACCTTCCAAAACGATGGACACCCCCTGATCTTCGCAGCACGCGGTTTCCAGCTGCTCGATGCAGTCGAGTGGGGCGACCGGACGCCCAATATTTTGCACTGGCTGGCGCCACATCTTCCCCTGCACAGCCCGGAGCCAGCGTGGGTCGAAACTGTCCGTGTCTTTGACGGCGATCCGTCGCATAGCCTGGCCAGCCTGCGCGTGCGATTGGCTGCCCCCAGAGATGTCAACGCCCTCCCTCTGCGTAGCCTGATCTTGAGCGATGCCGACACCACTGCTGTCTGCCAGGGCGTCTACAATGCATTGATGCAGGGTGGCGCATCATCCTATGGCGTCGGCTCCGTCATCGCATTAGCAGCCGCGGATCTCCTCCAGACCATCGGAGACGACGACCGCGATGCCTTTGTTCACCTGGCGCATGGGCTTCTCTTCGCAGGGGCCGTCCGTTTAGCCGTCAAACACATCCAGGATGTCGCCATTCTGCCTCTCCTTTTCACCTCCGCCGCCTATGTCAACACGCTACATAAAGAACGAACGCAACAGGTGAATGTCCCCCAGCCTTCACTCGCGCCTACCAGCTTCTACGGCAGCGGCCTCATTCCCTCGACTTTGCTGGAAACCCTCCAGCAGCAATTGCAAGCCCAGGACCTGCCAGGAACCCTTGCCACCGCCGGACGATACCGGCGACTCGGCCACGATCCACGCGCCATCTTCGCTACCATTGCCCTGGCCGCCTCGCAAACCAACGCTGCCGCCGATAGCGGTCATACCCTGCAAATAGTGCAGGCCGCGGGCGAAGAATTTATGGCATGGCCCGCCGCGCTCTCTGAAACGAATATCGACGCTCTTCTCCAGACAGCATTGCGAGCCACTATTTTCGCCAAAAGATGACACCTACCACCAGCACGGCAATGTGGCGCGGCTTCAAGGGAAATACACGCATGAAAATGTTCATGGGGACAACCAACCGTAGGGGCGTGATGAATCACGCCCTAAAAACCAACCAGGGCGTGATGAATCACGCCCCCACAAATATTCTTTTTATTTTTCTCCTGGCCATCTTATTGGTCGCCTGCCTTGGTGGGCCATCGCAAAAAACTTTGGTTAAAGCTCCTGCCAGTAAACAGGTTTATCGCGTGCCACAAATTGGCTCTGATATTACCACGCTCGACCCCGCGCTCGTCCTTCCGACCGATAAACCCTCTCTGGATGCGATTCAGATGCTCTTTACCGGGCTGGTCGCGCTCGACGATCATCTACAGGTCGTGCCGCAACTGGCTCAATCCTGGGACCTTTCATCCGACGGCGTAACCTGGACGTTTCACCTGCGCCACAACCTGAAATTCAGCGACGGAACACCCCTCACTTCGTCAGACATTGCTTACAGCATTGATCGCGCCCTACAACCCACCACAAAATCGTCTATTGCCCCTATCTATCTTGCACTTATCAAAGACTCCGACAAATTACTGGCCGGCTATACCCAATCCCTCATCAATGATAGCTTGCTCACACCCGATAACAACACACTCATCATCGTCACCAGTAAGAAAGCGCCCTACTTCCTCGATATGCTCACCTATCCCTGCTCGTATGTCGTCGAGAAAAGCCTGATCAATCTTTACACCATCAATTTCACCGACCATTTGAACGAAGGAGGCGCCAGCGGCCCTTTTAAAGTCTCACAGTTCTCTCATGGCGTGAGTCTGGATTTTGTGCCAAACCCCTACTATTATGGCCCGCATCCACAGCTTGGCAAAGTGGTTTTTTCACTCTACCAGGATACCGATACTGCCTACTTCGCCTATCTCAGAGGTCAGGTTGACACCGCTCAGGTACCGCTTACCAGCCTCTCGCTCGCCAGGAAAAGGAACGACTTTCACCAGCTTCCCCTGTTGTGGATCAACTACTACACCATGAACTACCTGGTTCCCCCGTTCGACAATATCAATATTCGTCAGGCCTTCGAGCTAGCCATCAACAAAACAGCTATTGCCAGCAAGGTCTGGCAAAACACTGTCATTCCTACCAATCACATCGTGC
>DATGGW010000294.1:0-5795 GCA_035308345.1 Ktedonobacteraceae bacterium
TGCCTCCTGTGGGCATGTGCGCTATCATGGGTCATGGGAAGGAACTCCTTTCTGGATTTTCAAGAACGTTTGAAAGGATTTTCCTTCTTTTTTTCTCTTTTGACAACTCCCTCCTATTTTGTTGGAATCAATGCCGCGAGGGTCGCCCCTACCCTATACGTTTATAGCGCATTCTCGTCCTTTCGAGTATGGTAGGGGCGACCCTCGCGGTCGCCCTGGAAGCCAAACTCTCGCTGCCAGCAATCATTCACAAGCCCGGCCGGGCTTGCCCCCGTCACGGCAACATGGTTATGATACAGTACAGGGGATCGATCGTATTTGTAGACAAGATCGGAGATACAGCATGAACGAACACGAGGAATTGCTCGAGGAGTTAAGGCGGCAGGAGGAGGAGATCCAATTTACTAGTTTTAGCAATGACACGGCGCTTGCAGTCGGAATGGCCCTGGTGCAGGCGGCGAAAAATGGAGGTAAGTCTGTAGCGATTGATATTACGCGCAGCGGTCAGCAGTTGTTTCACTATGCTATGACGGGTACATCCATCGACAATGGCGAATGGATTAAACGTAAAAACAGGGTGGTCAACCGCTTCGGGCATAGTTCGTACTACATGGGCATTTCTTTACAGAAGATGGGTCAGACCATTGAAGAGAAGTATTTGATCTCGTCCAGCGAGTATGCAGCGCACGGGGGAGCGTTCCCACTCATTATTAAAGGTGTGGGAGTTGTAGGCACAATAACCGTTTCGGGTCTTCCGCAACAGGAGGATCACGCTCTGGTGGTGAGCACGCTCAGACGGTTTCTGGCAAGTGACACAAACGAGAAAATGTAGGGACGCGATAAATCGCGTCCACCAACATCTTTCCGAGATCGTTTATGCGGAAGGTGATGTTTCGCTATCACCATCGCCATAAAGAAAGCAATGCGTCCAGCGGCCACCACCAAGCTCTGTGCGAGGAGGGAAACGCTGGCTGCACACGGGCATGGCGTGCGGGCAGCGCGGGTGGAAACGGCAGCCCGTGGGTGGGTGAATGAGGCTGGGAATCTCCCCACGCGCGGGGAGCTCTTCGGCGCTCTTATCGGGGTCGAGACGGCCAGGATCAGGTGCGGCGGAGATCAGCAGTTGTGTGTAGGGATGTTTGGGCTGCTGGATTACGTCGTTGCTCGGCCCACCTTCGACCATTTGACCGGCATACATTACCACCATGTCCTCGGCGAAGTAGCGCGCGGTGGCGATATCATGCGTGATGAAGAGCAGAGCAAGGTGTTCTTCCGCTTTCAGGCGCAGCAGCAGGTTCAGGATATCCAGGCGGATCGATACGTCGAGCATGGAAACGGGTTCGTCGGCCAGAAGCACCTCTGGCTGCACTGCCAGCGCCCTGGCAATAGCTATGCGCTGGCGCTGACCACCGCTCAATTGATGTGGATATTTCTGGATAAACTGCTCGGCGGGGCTGAGATTGACGCGATTAAGCAGGGACAGGATATTTTCGGTCTCCTGGGTTTTGTTGCGCGCATGACCATAGATACGTAAAGGGCGGGCCAGGTGATAGCGCACATCATGCACCGGGTTGAGCGAGGAGAAGGGGTCCTGCAAGATCAACTGTACGTGACGGCGATAGGTGCGCAGGCGCGTGCTCGTCAATTTGGCCGGTTCACCGCGAAAGCGGATAGAGCCGGAACTGGGAGTATACAGACCGGCCAGCACGCGCGCCACGGTGGTCTTGCCGCTGCCACTTTCGCCTACAAGCGCCGTCGCTCTACCGGGATAGAGAGTCAGGGAGACATCCTCGACGGCATGCACTGCCTGTTTTGTCCCAAACGCGCTCATTGCGCCCAGGGGGAATAGCTTGCGCAGGTGTACCGCTTCGAGGATGGGCGCAGCATGATAATCGACTTCTGTTCGTTCCACTGCCAGGTCGAGATCATTCATTGTGTAACGCTCCCTTCTACCAGGGCTTCATACTTTCTCGCCAGATCGGTGGTGGATGGTGGTTCCGCGTTATACCTAGGGTCGTATAAATGACAGGCTACAAGTCGTCCATTGTCTTCTCCCTGCACCGGCGGGCGCAGCAATGGCAAATCTGTGCGGCAGGGGCTAAAAACTAAAGGGCAGCGCGGGTGAAAAGCGCAGCCCGGCGGCACTGCGCGCAAGTCGGGCGGCGAGCCATGAATACCGGACATCCTGCGAAGCGGCCCATGCAGAGCAGGGAATGAGTTGAGCAATCCATAGCTGTAGGGGTGACGTGGATGCTGGTGGAGGTCCCGGCTTGATGCCTGCTCGACAAGGCGGCCCGCGTACATAATAGCCACGTTGTCGGCCAGTTCCAGCAGCAGTGAGAGATCATGGGTGATAAAGATCACCGCAAAGCCCAGTTGCTCGCGCAAGCGTATAATCTCGGTGAGAATTTCGCGCTGCACCACCACGTCAAGAGCGGTCGTGGGTTCGTCCATAATGAGAATTTCGGGTGAGAGAGCGAGCGCAATGGCTATGATGGCTCGCTGGCGCATGCCGCCGCTCAACTCGTGGGGATAGCTGCGCAGGCGATCAGGGGCAATACCAACCAGTTGTAAGAGTTCGATGGCACGTTTTTTGCGCGAGTCCGGTCCCATCTCGGGCCGGTGCGCGCGCAGTACATCCATGATTTGCGCGCCAACATTCATGACGGGATTGAGCGCGTTCATGGCGCTCTGGAAGACGATAGCCAGGTCGTTCCAGCGAATGCTGCGCAGTTGTCTCGAATTTAATTGCAGGATATCGCATGAATCATCATCACCGCGTGGATAATAGAGAATTTCGCCGCTGGTAATCATGGCGGGAGGCCGCAGCAGGCGCGTGATAGCATAAGCCAGCGTCGATTTGCCGCTGCCGCTTTCACCCGCCAGGCCAAGAATCTCACCACGTCTCAGGACGAAATTCACGTCGGTAACGGCATGCACCGTGCCATTGGAGGCCAGGTAATCGACATTGAGATGCTTCACTTCGAGCAGCGTGTTTGCCTGCGTATCTGCCTGTTTATCCGTCATGATTACGCCACCGCTTTCTTGATATTTTTGACCTTCACCGGGCGCTCGCGCCGCAGGCGCGGATCGGCGATTTCGTCGATGCCGAAGTTGATCAGTGAGAGGCCAGCGCCTAAAAGGGCGATGCAGGCACCGGGGGGTATGAACCACCACCAGAGTCCGCCGCCTAACGCGCCGGCTTGCTGCGCCCAGTAAAGGATGCTGCCCCAACTCGGGATCGTCCTGTCGCCCAGGCCCAGAAATTCGAGCGCCGTCCAGGTAAGTATAACATAAATGGTGGTGCTTACGAAGCCTGCTACCACAATCCCTATCTCGTTGGGAAAAATCTCAACGAAGATGATGCGCCAGGTATGTTCTCCACTGGTTCGCGCCGCCGTCACAAATTCGCGGCTGCGCATTGACAGCGTTTGCGCTCGCAGCACGCGCGCTTGCCAGGCCCAGTTCGTGAACACAATTACCAGACAGATCGTCAAGGAGCCGCGTGGAAAGTAGGCCGCCAGCACAATCGCCAGCGGGAGCGCGGGAAGCACCAGCGAGACATTGGTGAGCAGGGTCAGCACATCGTCTATCCAGCCGCCAAAGTAGCCGGCAACCAGGCCAACCATTACCGAGAGCAGGGTCACAAGCACTCCGGTACCCAGTCCCCAGAAGACACTGGTGCGCGTGCCATAAATCAGCTGGGTGAAGATATCCTGGCCGACGACGGTGGTGCCAAGCCAATGTGCCGCGGTAGGGGGGGTGATGAACAGGGTTGATATAGCGTTAGGATCGGTGTTCATAATAACTGGCCCAAAGAGGCCGACCAGGATGAAGAAAGCAACAATTGCGCTGCCAATAGCCACCTTGCGACTGGTGGTCATGGCATGCCAGATCATAAGAAGCACGCGCAGGACGCGAGCATAGATTGGATCGCCTGGCTGGAGCGCAAACGGAGCAGCGCTGGCGGGGCCGGATATTTCCTGGGTTTTCATCGCTAAGCGCTCCTTTCTACGCGCACCCGCGGATCAAGATAAGCGTAGAGCATATCGGCCAGGAAGTTCGCTCCCAGCACGGCCAGCGTGATAATCAAAAAGACGCCCTGTACCATCGCATAATCTTGCTCGCCAACGGCCTGAAACAGCGCATATCCGATGCCGGGATATGAAAAGACCATTTCGGTGAGCAGTTGACCGCCGACAATAGCGCCGATGGCGATAGCGAAGCCGGTAATATTGGGCAAGATGGCATTGCGGGCCGCGTAGCGGAACATGACGCGGCCCTCGGACAAACCTTTCGCCTTCGCCATCAATACATAATCTTCTGAGAGTGTCGTAATCATCGAGTTGCGCATGGTCAGCATCCAGCCCGCCAGCGAAGAGATCACCAGCGTCAAAGCTGGTAGAAACGCATATTGAATGACGCTGCCGATATAATCAAATGACCAGCCTGGATTGATATTCGCCGCATCGTAACTACCACCGGTCAGGGGAAACCAGTTGAGCAAATAAGCGAAGATGAAGAGCGAAAGCAGCGCCAGCCAGAAGTAAGGGATAGCCGACAGGAAATTCATCGCAGGCGAGAGAATAGTATCGAGCGCTGAATTACGCCTCCACGCCACGATTATGCCGAATAAGCAGCCCAGGGTGAAGCTAATGAAAACGGCGACGGCGCCTAGCATGAGGGACCAGCCGATATCCTGCGCGATGATCTGTGTGACAGGAGTAGGGAAATACTGGATGGAATTTCCCAGGTTGCCGTGCAGTAGATTGCCAAGATATTTGAAGTATTGCGCCAGTAAGGAGTCATGCGTATTCAGACCGAACTCGGCTGAGAGGGTTTGTTGCATTGCAGGGGTAACATACCCCTTTGTTGACATCTTACCTATAAGCGCCGCGACAGGATCACCAGGGGCCAGGCGAGGAATGAAAAAATCTAGCGTGATTGCTACCCAAACAGCGCAAGCATAGAACAAAATGCGGCGGAGTAAATGACGCACCTGGCTACTCCTTCTTCACAAGGGGCATTCGCCCTCCATGTCGATCTGCTCATATATGTTACTATTATACGGTTTTTCCCTGCTGAAATGCGGGAAAATTAACGGTCTTGTTGGATTTTGACGACCGAAACGGGTAATCATGTCTGTAGGGGCGATCCCTTGTGGTCGCCCGCTCACGCGCTCATCGTGCGCTCGAGTCATTCCCCAATACGGGCGGGCGACCACAAGGGTCGCCCCTACGGATAGTCATTCCCTGGTACGGGCAGGTCTTGCGCCTGCCCTCTTCTACGACCTACGAAGCGGGTACCAGGTGCAGGATTACCTGCTCGTAATCAGGAGCGGTGTTGGGACTGCCACTGGAATACGGGTTGCTCTGATCGGGCCAGCCGGTGAAGTGCCTGGTGGAGTACTCGTCGTAGTCAGCACCAGTCCACAGGGGGATGAAGGGCTGGTTCTGGACGAAGACTTGCTCGATACCCTGGATGGCCTGCATTTGCACGCTCTGATCAGAGGTCGAGGCATACTGGTTCAGGAACTTGTCGGTTGCGGGATCGTTCCAGGCTGTGAAGTTGAACTTGCCCTGGCCAATCTCAGAACTGTTCAGGTACTGATTGTACAGGTAGTATGGCGTGGGGCCACCAACCATACCACAGAACATCATCTGGTAGTCAAACTTGCCATCCGCGCGCAGGGTGTAGTAATCGTTCTCGCCAACCGTCACGTTGTTGATCTGGATACCAACAGCCTTTGCCTCGGATTGGATCACTTGCGCGGCTGCGTTCCAGTCGGAAAAGGT
>DATGGW010000295.1:0-6248 GCA_035308345.1 Ktedonobacteraceae bacterium
CGGTTCCCGGTGATGATTGTCGTAGTACACGCGCCTGAATAACTCTGTCAACTCGTCGATTGTACAGGCTTTCTTTTGCAATTCTTCGCGCATCTTATTCAGGAGCAGGTTGCGTTTCGCGAACTGAAAGAGAGGATCAAGTTGCTTTCTTCCTGGAAAATAAAGTGGGAGCGGCATTCCGGCCAGATGATTCGCAAGTTTTCTGATAGCTGCTGAATCGGTCTGCGTTTCTGAGAAATCCTCTGGAGGCTGGTCTGTCCCTGGGAAGGGATCAACAGCTTCTTCTTCAGGATGGAAGTCATCATAGATAGGGGTAATAAACTTGAAACGTTGCGTCGCTTCCTGGCCAAACAGCGATCGAGCGAATGTTTCGATCTGCTCCTGGTCGTTATCGCTGTAGTAGCCTCCGCCCTGGCGGAGTGTTGCGCTGGCGCCAATTTGAACTAACTGTCCTTTGTCTGCACAAAGTGTGCGTAATCTGCGCAATAGCAGGCAAAGGTTTGCCCCTTTTGTGCCTCGATAATAGTGTATCTCATCAACGACCAGAAATCGTAATGTGTACTTTGATCGCTCAAACATGGAACGTGGGCGTTCCTTTGTAATGAGCCGGTCTAGCATAACATAGTTGGTGATGAGAATATCGGGCGGGTTGCTTATCATGTGGTTTCGCACGCTCTGGGGTGTGGAGCCGATGAAACTGCCCACCGTTATCCCCTGCTGCTCGCTTGCTTCTTTGATACGCCGGAGTTGGTCACCTGCCAGCGCGTTGATGGGGTAGAGAATAAGTGCCTTGATGCCGGAGGTTCCCCGGTGCTTCAGACAATGATCAAGTATCGGGATGAGGAAGGATTCCGTTTTTCCGCTACCCGTACCGGTCGAAATAATTGTTGTGCAAGCGTCCAGAATGCTTTGTATAGCCTGAACCTGGTGAGAGTAGAGATTATTGCTTTTGAATTGAGGAAACATCTCCTTTAGCAGGATGTGGAGGGTGTATCTGGCACAAAAGTCCGCGAAAGTGCCAATTTCCCGTTTGTACGGTCGGTTGATTGAAAGGTAGACCTCATCGGTCGCATAGAGGTCGCTGAGTATCTTTCGTTGCAGCTCTTCTGAACAACCAGAGGCTACTAGAGTACCTCTTACGGGCTTCTGGTACTCTTCTAGAATGTTGAACGCCATCGCAATGGGATTAGTTGATCGCGAGGGCATAGGATACCTCACATTTCCACATCTCAAGCTCGGAGGCAGGATTTTTTGTTTTACCCGGATGCATCTTTAAATGATTTATATATTAAAATGCGGATTTACTATAGCATAGTAGAGGTGATATCACAAGCGTTTGGATAGGGGTAAGCTGAGATTAGGCCTTTTGACTAAAGGGCAGCCGGTGTCAATTCGGATCGGAGACGGTCTCGATCTGAATACGTGGCGGGAAATGACGGAAAGATCTGGGTCGAAGACGGCGTCGATGGCGCAAGGCTTCTTCGCGAGGAGGGCTGAGCTGTTCCTGCCCCAGGAGCATGCTCGCTAGCGCAGATAATGCCGCAGCACCACGTCCAGCCGATTGTGCCCCAGGGCCCAGGAGACCTGTTGCGCCGCGGCAGGGTCGTACGTGTCGCGCCTCAGTCGCCCTTCAACCGGAGGTAAGGCCTGCTCGGGCGCATGCTGCAGGTAGCGGCGTTGTGCCGAGTCGCGCCGGTAGCTATGTACATCCATGTGCCCGGGAATGTGGACAAAGACTTTTTCGTGAGGTGCTCGCCCCTGGACGACGGCCAGTATATCCTCTTCATGACCGGGGAGGACGGGCACCTCACGAGCTTTCCCGCCCTTGCCGTGCTTCACATGCACGAAGAGGGTTCCATCCTCAGCGGTGTACACATCACGCACCCGCAGATCGCGCAGTTCTGCCCGCCGCAATCCACAGGCTTGTGCAAATCGGATATGCGCCTGCCAATGCGCCGGCTGGAAGTGTCGATCATGGCAGGCCGGGCCACGTGAACGGGTGATAGCCGTACGGGTACGCCTCGGGATGTCAACCGTTGCCGCTAGGCTCCAGTTGCCAAAGAACAGGCGTAGCGCAGCCCGTTCGGCCTGCAGGGTATAGGCACTTCTGTCGGCAGCCACATGCTCTCTAAGATACTGAGTGACCAGTTCGTCGGCGCGCTCGTCCAGCCAGACTAAGCGTGTGATCCCATGCTGTGTTCGTGCCCAGTTGATAAAGGCCAGCACATGCTGCTGGTAGACTTTTCGCGTGGTGTGCGAGTGAATCTTGCCAGTCGAAACGGTCCATCCTGCATCAGGAGAGGCAGCTCGTTGTGCCTGCTTGGCCTGAAAGCGGCTTTGTCCAATAGCCATCAGAGTGTCCAGGCGTTCAATCGCCTCACGGATAATGATCTTGCGAGAACCCATACGCTTGCCTTTGCTTTCTGTATAGAAAGAACACGCTCCAGTAGACGACGATCACGGTAAGGACATTCCTGCGAAGACTGTACGAGCTCCATTCCACTGAAAGCCTGCGCTCCGAGACAGCACTTTCAGCAGCTACGCTGTTTATACCTCCACGATGGGGGTGATGATGACGTAGCCTGTCCCTCGACGAGAAGACAGAGAGCACGATGCTACATAGACGCACTTCGAGAACGCACGACACGGACAACCTACGAGGACGACAGGTTGGTGCCCTCTTTTGGGGGGAGCGGCTCAACCAACGATCTCCAGCCCGGTAAAGTAGGCAGGAGAGCGGGAGCGGCTCAACCAGCATCCAAGGGCGGGCGACCCTGATCCTTCGTAGCGGATTATAACCACTACGGCACGGATCACGCTCCTTGCTGTACCTGGAATCTCCCCAAGGGGAGTGCTTCCAGCTCTAGACACCTTCAGTCTACCAGACCGAGACGGATGACACCTGGGGAAAAGACGGATCGCACCTGTGTGGAAGACGGAAGGAATGATACGCTTATTATGTGCATGACTTGTCCGCCTTTTCCATCATTTTCTGCGCTTTTCCCAGGTCCGTACCGCCTTTCGTCTCCCAGCAGCCCGTCCTTCTCGTAGGTCCGTACCGCCTTCACCTGCTACAGTGGAAGCGTGCAATGCTACCAGAGCACATCGCGGAGAAGGTCTGCCGTTCCCCTGTTGGCTCATGTCAGAGACCAACCCGAGAGGGGAGCGGAAAGGAAAGGTAAAAATGTAAGTATGAACGCCCCGTTATCACAGTTACGCAGGGAACAGACAACCTGGACAACGGCAAACGACAACAAGGCCAGCAAAACCGGCACGGGAAAGAAACCTTACGAAGCATTTAATAGCACAGGCAAGCCATCCCCCTATACCGAAATCCGTTGTGTGCTACAGCCGTCGCAGTCGCCACAATCGCGGTTTTTCCTGGCTGCCGTCTTCAGTGCCGACTACGACGATGCGGTTACCCTTATCTACAGCTTTATGGCAGTGGAGATAAGGGGCAGAAATCTGAAAGAAGTTCGGCAGGCCATCCAGAATGGCCGCTGCGAATTCATCCAGGAATACCACGAAAACGAATTTCTGCCCCCTGCCAAAAGCGAGCCGGTCATTGAAAGCATACGCTTTATTGCTGGGGAGAAGCTGGGAGATATTCTCTCCACCTATCAAGCAGGGAAGTAATTGCCTTTAAGGGAGGCCGCATGTTCGATGATATGTTTGCTTTCATCGACCCGATAGTCGAGCTGAACGAAGAGGGCACCAGCTGCGTTATTCAGGCAGAGACCTTCTTTGAATTCCTGGAGAAAACCGGCCTTGACAAGATGGCAGGTATGCTAGGGGGAGCAAAAATAGAAGTGCATTAGGATCTTGTCGTGTCTTTGCTCCGGCCCGATGAGTTGGAAAAGCTGCAAAAGTATATTACCGCTTATCTCTCCAGGTATGGGCAACAGTGAGGTGCTGGCCATTTCTAGTCATACCCCGTGGAGCGGATGGAAGGCGGAGCAGCCGGGTCAGTGACGGGATATGCTATACTGGCAAAAAGAGGTCAGGCAGGCCGTACAGAATGGCCGGTGCAGGTTTATCCATGAATATGACGAAAACGTATTCCTCCCCCCGGCAAAAAATGCGCCGGTGATTGAATCCATCCGCTTCATTGCCGGGAGAAGCTGGAAGATATTCTTACCAGCCACAAGAGGTAGGCAAATATGGGCAGAGGAATGGCATGAAGAAGAAAGACTCTCAGGAATCGGAAAACATAGAGGGGCTGCCGGAGCAGGATTCCGGAGTTAAGAATGCAGAACATCCTGGCAGTCCCCCACCCCTGCCCGAAGAGGCATGGGAAAAGATGCATCACGCGCTTTACGAGTATTGTTTCGGCCACATCGACTTCCTTCGCCTGCTGGAGACGTGGGAGGAGATTCTAGGGATAAAAAAACATGCTTGAGGATATGTTTTCCTTCATCGATCCGATAGTGGAAGTGAGCGAAGGCGATATGTTTCCTGCCACCGTGACGATGGTGGAGGCGTATTTTGACCTCATGCAGAAAAAAGGCATCGACAGAACCCGGAGCCTGCCACCCGATTTAGCGAGCGCGGTAAAGCCGGATGTGCCTTTGGATATTGCCTTATCTATGCTTAAGCCGGAGGAACTGGAGAAGCTGAGAAATTACGTGACTGCCTACCTTGCGAAACATACCCATGAAACAGAGTAGCTTGTCGGGGGGAGGACGAAAGGCGAGATTATGGACACACCGGAGACAGAAACCAAAAACGCCATCACGCACCCCACCCCACCCCGTTCCGCGCTCGCAGAAGTCTTCCGGCTCTTTTTGCGGCTGGGATTTACCGCTTTTGGGGGGCCTGCCGCCCACATCGCGATGATGCGCGAAGAGGTGGTGCGGCGACGCCACTGGATCAGCGACGAACGCTTTGTCGATCTGATGGGCGTGACGAACCTGATTCCCGGCCCCTCTTCCACGGAACTCGCGATCTATCTGGGATACCTGCGCGCGGGCTGGCCCGGACTGCTCGTAGCAGGCGTCTGCTTCATTGGCCCTGCCATGCTGATTGTGCTGGCATTGGCCTGGGTCTATGTCACGTATGGGGGATTGCCTCAAATCACCTGGCTGTTCTACGGGATTCAGCCCGTGGTGGTCGCCATTATTGCATACGCCCTCTGGAATCTGGGCCGAACCGCCCTCAAAGGCCCGCTTGCCGCTGGTCTCGCCCTTCTGGTGCTCGCCGGGTATTTCCTGGGCGTCAATGTGTTACTTTTACTCTTCGGAGGAGCCGCCCTCTACGGACTGCTTACCCTGCTCCTCTCGCGCTGGCGCACCAAACCAACGGTCAGCGGCTTCATGGCCTGGCTACCCCTGGCGAACCTTCAGGCGGTTCTGAAACCGCTCGTGGTTCGCGTTGCCGCCGGTGGCGTGGCCCTTGTGGGGTCGGTCAGCCTGGGGTGGGTGTTTTTGGAGTTTCTCAAGCTGGGATCGGTGGTCTATGGCAGCGGCTATACCCTGCTCGCGTTTCTGCGTACCGATCTGGTGCAACATCTCCATTGGCTGACGGACAAGCAACTCCTGGACGCGGTTTCGGTGGGGCAATTCACGCCAGGCCCGGTGTTTACCACTGCGACCTTCATTGGGTATGTGGTTGGGGGCTGGCCAGCGGCCTTGCTCGCTACACTGGCGATGTTTCTGCCGTCGTTTGTCTTGATTGCGCTGATTCATCCTGTTGCCTCACGCCTGCGCCAGGCGCGCTGGACCTCTATCCTTCTGGATGGGGTTAACGCCGCCGCGCTGGCGCTGATGACGGGCGTACTCGTGCAACTCGGCCAGCACGCGCTCATAGATGTTATTACCGGGGTGATTGCGGTGCTCGCCTTTGTTATCTTGCTTCGTTTCCGATGGAATTCGGTGTGGTTGATTCTGGCCGGGGCGCTCATCGGCCTGCTGCGTTTCTGGCTGCTCAAGGGTTGAGGCACCGTCCATCAGACGGCATATTTTTACATAGACCTGCCGAACAGGGCGATTAACTCCGGCAGGACCTCCGCCAATCTCTTTTGATGGCACTTGACGGGAATGACGCAGGCCGTTCCAGGACCGCTGTTTTCCTTCTCCGCTTACCTGGGCGCAATCGAAGCGCCAACGCCCAATCGGTGGCTCGGCGCAACCATTGCGCTGCTCGGCATCTATCTCCCCTCTTTCCTGCTGCTCACAGGGATGTTGCCATTCTGGAGTACCCTGCGCAACCAGGCTTCCTTCAAAGCAGCCCTGCGCGGCATCAACGCGGCC
>DATGGW010000296.1:0-6752 GCA_035308345.1 Ktedonobacteraceae bacterium
GTCGATCGCACCCGGCAAGCCATTCGCTGATCAGCGTGGTTTTCCCAAAGCCGGCGGGGGCGGAGATGAGTATCAGTTTGCGCTGCAGTCCCTCGTTGAGCTGCGCGAGCAGGCGAGGGCGGCTGACCATTTCAGGTCGCAGTGGAGGGACATACAGTTTCGTGGCGAGAATGGGAGTAGGCATGCCTGCTTTGTATCCTTTCTGCGGCCTGCCCTGTTCTTCTTTCATGCATGAAGCGCTCTCTGCTCCCTGGCTCATACTCTTCAGGATGGTTTGACAAGATCATAATAAAGGATAAAAGGGCACACGTCAAGAATATATGCTGGCTGTGTTAGCGTTCAGTGATATTGTCATTGGGTAAGTGTGCAGTGAAAATGTCAGGAGACGGTTCGGCCTCTCTCGGTCGTGGATAATAGGGCCCCTCCAGCTTGCCCTGAAACCCCAGAACAAGAATCTGGGCGGCACCGAACAGAGTTGGTCCGGCACGTGCTCCAAGTCCACCTGAACAGGACCGGTGTAACTCGTGAGGACAGGAGCCACCCGGGAGGAGGAGCAGGAACGTGGATGCCCATGCGCCTCCTCCCGCCACGAGCAGGGCTGCTTCCTCGGTCGTCGTCTAAACTGCCGCTTCTATATATGAGGGAGTTTCTCCGGGTTGGCCATGAGACGAACCGTTTGTATACGTCCAGCCTCTATCTCGATCGCCAGCACCAGAAAAGCCTTGCCATTCGCGCGGAAAACGGTGGCCGGCTGACCATTGACTACTGCGATCTCCACCTGATAGTCCTGCGGCAAGAAGCGCCTGGTGCCCATGCTAAAGCGCGCCACCGCATCACGACCGGTAATTGGGCGCAGCGCGGCCTGCTTGACTTTCCCGCCGGAATCGGCCCACAGCGTCACATCTTCGGCCAGCATATGCTCCAACGCGCCCATCTCGCCCGTCTGCACCGCCTGCATATAGCTGGTGAGGAGCTGCCGGTGGGCTTGAGGTGACGAGGGGAAGCGCGGTCGATGCTGGCTCAGATGCTGCTTGGCCCGGCTGAAGGAACGACGACAGGCTGCCTCGCTCTTGCCGAGTATGCCGGCAATTTCGGCAAACTCGTACTCGAAGACTTCACGCAGCAGGAAGACGGCTCGCTCGACCGGCTGAAGCCGCTCCAGCAGCAGAAGAAATGCCAGAGAGATTGACTCCTCCATATCTACACGCTCCTGCGGATCTGCTACTTCGGTAGTCGTACGGGTCAGAATTGGCTCCGGCAGCCAGGGACCTACGTACAGTTCGCGCTTCCTGCGCGCGAGTTGCAATTGATCCATGCACAGGCGCGTGATAATGGTGGTCAGATACGCCTTGAGCGACGAAATCGTCTCCGGCTGCGTACGCTGGTAGCGCAGGTAGGTTTCCTGCACCATATCCTCGGCGTCCATCGCGCTACCGAGCATACGGTAGGCGATGGCGAAGAGGTACGAGCGATAGCTTTCAAATGACTCCACCATGCTCACTCCTATGTGAATCAGGACACAGTTACCACTTCATCCCAAAAGCTGCGTATGGCGTCTGCAACCGCGGCAGAGTCGTAGATCTGGGGGAAATGGTGGCTGCCCTTCAGGATGATGGTACGGTGCCGCGGGAAGATGCGTTCGAGGCGCGCCAACCATCCCAACTTGATTGTACCATCCAGGTCGCCAAAGATGAGTAGCGCCGGAATCTCCTTGATAGCGCTCAGGCGCTGTTCCAGGTCGGCCAGGTAGTCATGGCTCTTCGTGACGCTCCTGAACAGGTCATGCGGGTAGCGGCGTACCGCCCGGTCAAGATCAGGTCCACGATAGGCTCGCTGCTCGCCCGCCGAAAAGTGCTGTTGCGGTCTTTTCGTAATATTCCTGAGCGTGTACTCCAGGAAAAAGTTGAAGTGGTAGCTCAGGAAGCGGAAGAGGGGCGAGCCTACCAGTGCAACCATGGCATAAATGCTCCGGTAGTTCTCAAGCGGCCAGGCGAAGCTGGGCAGGACCATCACGGCGCGAAACCATTCGGGCCGGCGGGCAACCACTCCCAATGCAATCGAACCCGTCACATCATGCGAGAAGAGCAGAATATCGATCAGCCCCAGCGCCTCTATAAACCTTTCGAGCAGCCGCGAATCGCCGGTCAGCGTGTGCTGGTATCCCGGCGCGGCTGCCGAAAGACCAAAGCCCGGCAGATCCAGGGCTACGCAGCGAAAACGACCGCGCAGCGCCTGAATTATAGCACTATACATGAAAGATCATCCCACGCCCGGATGAAGCAGCAGCAAGGTAGGGCCGCTTCCTTCATCGATATAATGGATGCGATTGCCCTCGATCCCTACAAAATGGCTCTGGAAGGGATAGAGTTGCTCATCGAGCCATTGTGGGCGCTGAATCGTAGAGGTATCATTAAAAACAGGAATGTTTGTGGTAGACATTACCAGACCTTTCGTATTGTTAGGACACGATGATGAACCTGAAGAAAATCATTGATTGTGCCTGCTTATCGTTGTTCTGCGGTGGTGGCATTTCGAGTGTTCAATTGTTCCATCTGCCGTTCGCGAAAATCGGCGACCTGTTTCATGGTACGGGTACTTCCCGTCATCTGATTCATGGCCGGACCCATGCCTGGTAAGAGCGTCATAAGCGCTCTCAAGAACCGACCGGGGCCGGGCATGACGACGATCTCCGCCTTATCACGCCTGAGACTTTTCAGAACCGCTTGAGCCACGGCCTCTGGTGAAGACATAGAGGCTTTGCCCATAGTGGATAGGGGTATGTTCAACTCCTGCATCGTCCGTGCCCCGGTTCCAGCGTCTTTGATCGGGCCGAGTATGAGCACGGAACTGCTGACTCCGGCCTGCTGATAATCAGCCCGCAGCACACGGGTAAAGGCGATGAGACCATCCTTCGCGGCTGAATAGACTTCGGTATACGGGAAGCCGACGCTGCCTCCCAGCGAGGAGATGTTCACGATGTGCCCTTGCTTGCGCTGGAGCATTCCCGGCAGCAGCAGGCGGGTCAGCTCGACAGGTCCGGTCAGATTCAGGCGGATCATCCCCTCGACATCATCCGCGCTATAGTTGTGAAACTCGCGTTGGAGGTCCCCACCGGCATTGTTGACCAGCACATCCACCGAGCCGAACGTGCGCTCGGCAGCACTCACCAGTGCGCTGAGTGCATCTCGGTCTGTAACATCGGTCGGAACGGTCAGTACATGTACCCCTGTCGCTCGAATATCAGCAGAGGTCGCTAGCTGCTCCAGTTCATCTCCTGACCGGGCAGCCAGCACGAGGTTCAAATCCTCCTTCGCCAGCGCTCGAACAATAAAAGGTCCAATACCATGCGAAGCACCGGTCACAAGAGCTGTGCGGTAGTTTTTCATCATGATTGTTTTCTCCCTCTCTATCGTGGAAATTGTATCGTTATGATCACCATTTGTGATCTTCACCAATAAAGAGGGTCGAGCCATGTCTTTTGGGACATAAGATGCTCTCAAGGCTTTTTTGCAGGGGATGGGCTTTTCTGGGCGGCTGAATACCGCTTTAATTGAGCGAATGAATCTGACCATCCGCCATGGGATAGCCGCGCTGGCTCGTCGCACGTGGGCCACGGCCCAGCAGACCCCACAACTGCTCGCTCACCTCAAGTGGTGGCGCATGTACTACCATTTTGTACGGCCACACCAATCCCTCCGAGTGGCGCTTGTTTGCCTGGGTTCCCTACCTCTTCGTCTATATTGGCAATGGCATTCGCCAGGTGGCACCCGAGCAGGAGCGGGAGTTGCTCATTTTTCTCAAGCGCATGGAGCAGTATTTGATCGATCATGAAGCTATTCATGCAGTTGGATTTCGCTTTGTGGGAAGTGTGTAAGGGCTATGGGGTCCTCTTCTGCAGTTCTTTGAGCGCATCGTTGGCGATCCACCTGGCTGCGCGAGAATCCAGCTGTTTGATCGCCTGCGCGCAGTCCACTGCCAGGACCCGAAGATGGCTATCGCGTTTCCCGATCTGCCGCAGGGCCCAGTTCACGGCTTTCTTCACGAAATTGCGCTCATCTGTGGCATACTGCTTGATCAGCGGGAAAAAGGGCAAAAACGCCTCGTCAGAGGCTCGCTTGTCGTGAACCGCCAGTTCAGCCATGAGCACAAAACCCGCCCGCCGGACAAACTCCTGCTCCCGGTGGGGCCATTCCATCGCCTTGTGATAGGCGTAGGGGGTCTTATCGAAGAGATTCCCGCAGACCTGGTCGCAGACGTCCCACGAATCGAAATCGTTCACCCACTCCTCCATCTGCTCAGGAGAAACCAGGCGCGGGTCAGCGATCATGGAGGCAAGGATGCGCGCCTCATGGATGCCAGAACGCCACAGCTCCAGAGCCAGTAGGTGGGCCCTGCCGATATCTTTGGCGATGCGTCGCAGCACCGGGACCGAGACCCCCAGCGTCTGTGTAGAGCTGATACCGACACGAGCCATACCCTGGACAGCCTGTGGGTTGGCGTGCTGTTGCAGCAGCGCGATGACTTGCTCCAGCGTCATAGCTCTCCACCTCTTGATCTTTTTTACGCTACATCTCGCGCTTCTCTGCGCTGCCACCTTCAGCTCTGGCGCCACCTGGGAACCCGCGCGGGGAACCTGTCATCGCCCAGCCGATGGCAGACCTCGTAGAGCCTCGCGTCAGCGCCCTGCCATTCCAGATCGGCGAGCGTTTCCAAGAGTGGCACATCCTCGCGCAGGGTCGCAAGTCGGCGGAACAGCAGCGCGAGAGCCCGGTGCTGCGCCAGGCTCTCAGCCAGCCGCACGGCGCGGCTGGCTGAGAGCCCCCAGGTGTGCGGATCGGCGGGGATCGCCTCGAGGTGCTCGTATTGTGCCAGCACGGCCGCCGCGGATTTTTCCCCCCAGCCCGCGATGCCGGGCAAGCCGTCGGCCGCATCGCCCACCAGGGCCAGCCAGTCGGGGATCGACGGCGGGCGCACGCCAAATTTCTCCACCACGCCTGCTTCATCGAGGAGCCGATCGCGGCGGCGGTCCCAGCCAACGATGCGGCTGCCCGAGACCAGTTGGGCCAGATCCTTATCCGGCGAGCAGAGCACGATCTGTTCGACCCCCGCTTCGTGCTTGAAACGAGCGGTCGCGCTGGCCAGGGCATCGTCGGCCTCGAACTCTACCATTGGCCAGACCACCAGCCCAAGGGCGGCAACGGCCTCTTCGGCAAGCTCGAACTGGGCGAGCAGGGTGGGGTCAACGCCCGCGCCGGTCTTGTAGCCGGGGTAGAGGCCGTTACGGAAGGACTCGATCACGTGATCGAAGGCGCAGGCCACGTGGGTGATGCCCGGCGTGGTCAAGAGCAGCAGCAGGCTGCGTAACAGGCCCAGTGTTGCGCCGACCTCGCGCCCATCGGGACCCTTGCGCGGCGGCGCGCCGAAGTGGTTGCGAAATAGTTCGTAGGTCCCATCCACCAGGTAGATCTTCATAGAAGAATCGCTGCTCCTCTCATCATTTCAGATGTGTCCAGTCACTGCTCAAAGAGACATCACCAGAGGGCGAGTGCAGGAATATCCTCCAACTCATGCGGCTTCACTCTGCGAAGCCGAGAGAGGTGATCGAGCCACGCGTGCTGGTCGCTCTTGCTTCTGAAAGTTGATCCCGCGTCTCAACCGCTCGCAAAAAATCTCCCCCAGTTTATCATAGGGGCGATGTGAAGCTCCAGTCAGCTGGAAGACGAAGACCTCGCGTTCCGCACGCCAATGTCAGTGGGCGTGCAGCACGGCACATGGAGAGCGACATCCTGTGCTGGCCCATTGGAAGGTCCGTTCTCAATCCAGTAAGAGTGAGGTTCAATTTCCCAAGCAATTCCAGGTCTATCACCGAGGAAACGACAAGATGTTTGAACGGATGCTCCAAGTAGCCAGTACAGGTATTGTTGAGTACGACGAAGCCAGGGGCCTTATTGTGACAGAAAATTGGCAAGAGCAGAACCGACGGGCGACGAACCATCGGTCGCACCTGTACCTCATCCCCCTTGCAAAGCTCTTTCCAGGCAGAAATGATATTCTTGTCTACAGACATCCCACAACTGACGAAGATGATCTACTTCCTCACACACAACGTCATCCAGGTTCTGGCCCGCACTGAAAAATACCCGTTTCAGAATGGTCGACTGTTTTAGATCGTGTTGAGCAGGGCGAAACCCTGAGAAAAGTTGCAGGGGATTATGGTGTATTGTATGAAGCCGTACGCCGTGTTGTCAGTGTCGCTAGGAAGTTGCAAGCAGGCTAAAGAGAAGCTTTCCAGGACATTGTGAAGGATTTGCTGAATCCTTACATTATCATTTTGAGTATCTTGTTTTTCAGGGACAGGGCAGAACTCTTTCGTTTCTTATCTATATGATCCAATACCTCTCCTTGGCTTTGGCCCAGCTGGCCCAATCAGAGGCTCCATCAATTACTCAAGCTGTTGATGCAAGAACTCAACGGTGCGCTGCCAAGCCAGTCGAGCAGCCTCGGCGTTATACTCCGGGCGATTCTCTCCGAAGAACCAATGCTTGGCCCCCGGATACGTATAGAAGGTGGCCTGCCTACCCGCAGCCCGGAGCTCCTGCTCCATCTGTGCGACCGACTCAGCCGACTCGAAGGGGTCCTCCTCGGCGAAGTGGCAGAGGAAGGTGGCCGAAGCTTTGCGATAGTCCAGTCCGGGGTAGGTGGCATAAAAGGTGACGACGGTGGTTATCTCCTGGGCCAGGATGATGGACATA
>DATGGW010000297.1:0-2046 GCA_035308345.1 Ktedonobacteraceae bacterium
TGCTTTATCGAACAGATGAACCGGGCAAGGTATACCGGAATGACCACGTAACTTTGTATATTTCGACGGTCAGTACCAACGGACAGCTTCAATACCAGTGTAAGATCTGAATTGAGCGTTGACATCACAAACGCACATATGGTACCTTTCAGAAGTTAGCCTGGAAATTCTCGCTTTCGCGAAGTTAAGCAGCCAGCTGATGGCAAGAGGTGCTGCATGCGTGAACTGCCGACGGGAACGGTCACCTTGCTTTTCACCGATATCGAAGGCTCTACCCGCCTGCTGCAGCAGGTAGGCCACCGCTATGATGACATCCTCACCGAGTGCCGCCAACTCCTGCGTGCAGCCTTTCACCACTGGAACGGGTACGAGGTGGACACCCAGGGCGATGCCTTCTTCGTGGCCTTTGCACGCGCCACCGATGCGGTATGCGCGGCAGTGGAGATGCAACGTGCGCTTGCTGCCCATCCCTGGCCCGATAGTGCAAACGTGCATGTACGCATGGGTCTGCATACGGGCGAGCCACAGCGTTCTGCTGAAGGCTATGTGGGCCTGGACGTGCATCGGGCAGCACGCATCATGAGCGCAGGCCACGGAGGCCAGGTGCTGCTGTCCCAGACCACCCGCGACCTTGTAGAACATGACCTTCCAGACGGAGTGAGCCTGCGAGATCTGGGAGCCCATCGCCTCAAGGACCTCCCGCATCCTAGCCACCTTTTTGAGCTCGTCATTTCCGGCTTACCTGCCGATTTTCCGCCCCTCAAGACCCTCGACACACACCACAACACCCTTCCTCTCCAGCCCACCTCACTGATTGGACGAGAGCCTGAGGTGGCCGAGATCAGTGCCCTCCTCAAACAGCCAGAGATGCGCCTGCTCACCCTGCTGGGTCCAGGCGGGATTGGCAAGACCCGTCTCGCCATCGCGGTCGCCACCCAGATGCGCTCCTTCTTCGTTGGAGGCACATGCTTCGTTGGGTTGGCGGCTTTGAACGACCCGCAACTGGTCGTGCCCACCATTGCCCGGGAGTTGGGACTCAAGGAAAGTGGAAACCGGCCGCCCCTGGAGCAGGTGCAGGCCTTTGTAGGTGAGCAACATTTCCTGCTCGTGCTTGATAACTTCGAGCAGATCGTGGCCGCTGCTCCTCAACTCGAAGAGCTTCTGGCTGACTGTTCCGGGCTCTCGATCCTTGTGACGAGTCGAGCAGTACTCCATCTCTCTGCCGAGCAGGTCGTTCCCGTGGCTCCCCTTTCACTGCCCAGTCTCTCCACCTCTAACAACGAGGACATCGCCGAGTCGGCAGCGGTGACTCTCTTTGTGCAACGGGCACGCAACATCCTTCCCAGCTTTCAGTTGACTCCTACCAACGCACGAGCAATTGCGGAGGTTTGCGTGCGGCTGGATGGCCTGCCCCTGGCCATTGAACTGGCGGCCGCTCGCGTGAAACTGCTGCCGCCCCAGGCCCTCCTGGCACGCCTGTCGCAGCGTTTGCAACTGCTTACTGGTGGTCCACGGAGCTTGCCTGTTCGCCAGCAGACGCTGCGGACTACCATCCAATGGAGCTATGATCTCTTAGGACCAGAGGAGCAAGCGCTCTTTCACCTGCTCTCTGTCTTTGTAGACGGCTGGCAGCTTTCAGCTGCCGAGGCACTTTGTCAGGAAATAGGCCAGGCTGACCTGGATGTTTTGAACAGCCTCGCGGCACTTCTGGATAACAGCCTCATCCATTCGAGCGAAGAGGGAGCCGGGGAGCCACGCTTCCTGATGCTGCAAACCGTGCGCGAGTTTGGGCTGGAAAGGCTATCTGCGAGCGGAGAGCTGGAAAGGACTCGCGTGGCGCATGCCCACTACTTCCTGGCTCTGGCCGAACAGGCAGAGCCAGAACTTCACGGTCCCAACCAGGCAATGTGGGTAGCTCGTCTGGAGCACGAGCACGACAATCTGCGCGAAGCCCTGGAGTGGGCGCTAGAAAAGGTGATAGTAGAAAAGGCGGCAGAGCGCAGAGAGATCGGCATGCGCTTGAGCGCCGCACTCAAGGAATTCTGG
>DATGGW010000298.1:0-2101 GCA_035308345.1 Ktedonobacteraceae bacterium
CGTGGCGCAGCATCGGGGTACATGGGGCTGATGACGATTATTGGCAATATCGGCAGCCTGGGTCTGGCGGCCTTATTACTCAGCCAGGTCAGCCTGACTTCCACTGGAAGCGATGTCATACGGCGCGGCGCAACACTCTTCTACGTTCTGACGGGCATCGTCATGATCGTGGGCGCGTTGATCACCGTTATCGGCGTGCATGAAACCCCTTTCATGCCAACCGCGCGGGCGATAAGCCAGGTGCGTGAAAGAACCCTACTCCGCTTCCGTCGCTGGTTTGTCTATAACTGGATTGCACCCTGGCGCGACTACAACTTCATGCTTATTTTCCTGACACGCTTCGCGGTGATGATGGGGCTGACACTGTTTATGACATTTATTGAATACTACTTTGCCAATGTCGCCAACGTACCAAATTTTGTGCAGGCCACAGCGGTCGTCGCATTACTGGCGCTGGTGGGCGCCATTTGCAGCGCCTTCGTACTTGGTATCTACTCTGATCGAGTGAAACGCGCTCCCATCGTCTGTGTCTCCACACTCTTTATGGCCTCGGCTTCGTTTGCATTCGTGATTGCGCCCGGCAGTTTTCCCCTCTGGATTCTGGGTATCCTCTTCGGAATTGGCTATGGCGCGTATACCAGCGTAGATTGGGCGCTGGCAATCGATGCCATGCCTTCGCTGAGGACCGTGGGCAAAGATTTTGCGCTATGGGGTTCGTCCACCAACCTGTCTTCTATCCTGGCTCCCGCGATGGGCAGCTTCATCATTTACCTGATCGCTATCCACGCTCCAACTGCCCTGGGTTATCGCGTGGTCTTCGCTGTAGCAACGCTTTTTCTCCTCGCGGGAGCAGTCTTTGTCCTGAAAATCCGGGTCCAGGCGCCCGATGCGGAACACTCCATTGGGGAAATGGGGAATGGGGAATAATATGGCAGGTTCGCGTATCCTCCGTTTTCCCGAAGGATTCCTATGGGGGACGGCAACTTCTTCCCATCAATACGAGGGTGGGAATACAAATAACCAGTGGTTTCGCTGGGAAGAGCAGGGCCGTATTCGACCGGATGAGCATTGTGGCAAAGCCGCTAACTGGTGGGAGAGCGCCGAAAGCGATTTTGCCAGGGCCGAACAGATGGGCAATAATGCTCTGCGCCTGAGTGTAGAGTGGAGCCGCATCGAACCCGACGAAGGGCGCTGGGACGATGGAGCTATCGACCGCTACAGGACGATGCTGGCGGATTTACACCGGCGCGGCCTGAAACCGATGGTCACGTTACATCACTTTACCGAACCACTCTGGTTTGCGGACCGGGGTGGTTTCGCAAACGAGGAGAATATCCATCTCTTTGTGCGCTACGTGACGCACGTCGTGCAGCATCTCCACGACCTGTGCGATTTCTGGATTACCATCAACGAACCGAACGTCTATACCGCGCTTGGGTACGTGCTAGGCTCCTATCCTCCCGGCGAACACGATCTGGCGCGAGCGCAGCGAGTGATACGGAACCTGGTGCAGGCTCATGTCGCGGCGTTCTACGCGATTCGCTCGCTGCAACCAGAGGCGCAGATCGGCTATTGCCTCGATTATCGCCTCTTTGATGCCGGTAGCGCTCATTCACCGCTTGATAGAGGTCTGGCATGGCTTCACCAGACGTTCTTTGTCTGGAATACGCTGCGGGCCGCGGAGACGGGTCGTTTCACCTTTCCGTTTAATCTGCTGGCCGCTCCCATTGCACATGCAGCAGGCGCACGCGACTTCCACGGAGTTAACTATTACACCCGCGAGATGATTCGCTTCGATCCAACCATCCCTTCTGAGATGTTTGTCAGGCGTTACGCGCTCCCTGGCTCCGTCTATAGCGATCCGGGTCGAGATAATGGCCTGGAGGAAATCTATCCGTACGGTATGTACAGGGTGCTGAAATCTATCCATCAACGCACTCGCGGCAATAAACCTCTGTACATCACCGAGAATGGTCTCAGGGATGCCGATGACAGTCGCCGACCACAGGCCCTCCTGGAGCATCTCGCCATGATGCATCGCGCAATTCGCGAGGGCGTGCCCGTTCGCGGGTATCTGCACTGGACGCTGGTTGATGATTTC
>DATGGW010000299.1:0-3456 GCA_035308345.1 Ktedonobacteraceae bacterium
TCAGAATGTCATCGGCGGTAAACAATTGCACGCGGAAAGCAAGCAGACATTTCCAAATTATAATCCGGCGACGGGCGAATTGCTGGGTTATTTTCCCCTGTCAGGTGCGACAGAGGCAAATGCTGCTGTTGCCGCCGCTCGCACAGCTTTCGACCCATGGCGATTGGTACCAGCGCCCAAACGTGGGGAGATACTCTACCGCGTGGGAGAGTTGCTCACGCGGCACAAAGAGGAACTGGCACGCACAATGACGCAAGAGATGGGCAAGGTGCTGAAAGAGACACGCGGCGACGTGCAGGAAGGCATAGATATGGCCTACTACATGGGTGGCGAGGGGCGGCGGCTCTTCGGCTACAGCGTACCCGTCGAGTTGCCCAATAAATCGGGCATGGCAATGCGCGACCCCGTTGGCGTGGTGGCCTGTATTACGCCGTGGAATTTTCCCATCGCCATTCCAACGTGGAAAATGTTCCCCGCGCTCGTCGCAGGCAATACTGTTGTGATCAAACCGGCCAGCGATACGCCAATGAGCGCACTGCGTCTGGTCGAGATTCTCTATGAAGCTGGCTTGCCCGACGGCGTTGTCAACATCGTCTTTGGCCCCGGCAGCACCGTCGGTGAGGCGCTGGTACACCATCCTGATGTCGCGGTAGTCTCGTTTACCGGCTCAACAGAATCGGGCCGCCATGTCGCTATCGAGGCGGCGAAGTCATTGAAGCGTGTCTCATTAGAAATGGGCGGCAAAAACGCGGTGATTGTGCTGGACGACGCCGACCTCGACCTCGCTGTTGAAGGTATCCTGTGGAGTGCCTATGGTACCACCGGCCAACGCTGTACCGCCTGCAGTCGTGTCATAGTCCAGCAGGCGGTGCGCGGTAGATTGATTGAAAAGCTGGTGCCACGTATCGAGCAACTGCACCTGGGCAATGGGTTAGATGAGAATATGGATGTTGGCCCAATCATCAACGCCTCGCAGCTTGCGAAGATTGATGACTATACACAGATTGGCAAAGCCGAGGGTGCGACGCTGGTTACAGGTGGCAGTATTGCTAACGAGGGAGAACTGGCAAGAGGTCATTTTTATCGTCCCACGCTCTTCACCGATGTGAAACCGGGTATGCGACTGGCGCAAGAGGAGATATTTGGCCCTACGCTGTCAGTAATTGACGCGGCTTCATTCGACGAGGCCATCGCTATCAACAACAACACAAAGTTTGGCCTCTCCAGTGCTATCTACACGCAGGATGTGAACCGTGTGCAACGGGCTATCCGCGATATCACCACAGGCATTCTCTACGTCAATTCCGGCACTACCGGAGCCGAGATACAACTGCCCTTTGGCGGCACACGCGGCACCGGCAACGGCCATCGCGAAGCAGGAATAGCAGGTCTGGACGTGTTTACCGAGTGGAAAGTCGTCTATACCGATTATAGCGGCAAATTGCAGAAAGCGCAGATTGACAGTTAAGCAAGGGTTATTCTGAATTTCCGGCGCAGCGATGAACCTTTTCTCCTTCTGTCCGGTATAGAGAGAGAAGAGCAACCATTCTTGCCCTTCTCCATTTTTCAACGGATACCGGAGTAGCCATGTTCACCGATGAAGATCTTTTTCGCGCCTGGCAGCACGACGATGCTGGGGCATTGGAAGCGCTTGTCCAGCGTTATCATGCCCCTTTACTCGCTCATCTTTATCGTGTTCTGGCGGATTCGCACCTGGCCGAAGATCTGGTGCAGGAGACGTTCATCAGGCTAATCCGCGATGCACAAAGCTATCGCTATCCACGCCCATTCCGTCCCTGGCTCTACACCATCGCTCACCACCTGGCTTGCAACTATCACACCAGCGCCTATGCTCGCCGCGTCGAACTGCGTGCTGAGATGCCCGCTATGCAGGCCCGCGAACCAGACCCGGCTGAATGGTTTGAGCGCTGGGAACGACACCACAACCTGCACCAAGCACTCACACATCTGAGTATTGAGCAGCGCGAGGTACTTAGCCTGCGCTTTGGACAGGATTTGAGCATCCAGGAAACCGCGGCCATTCTCTCGATCCCACCCGGCACCGTCAAAAGCCGGACTTTCACCGCCCTGCGTCTGCTGCGTTCTCACCTGGAGGAATACGCCAGCGACACGGGGGGCAGACAAGGAGGACAGCACCATGGATAATCGTTCGTTCGTTCGGTCTCCCATTCAGAGCGATGAACTCTCTCCCGACCTGCAGATCGTCGCTAGAAGCTACGCGGCCCAGCCGGTTCCACGTCCGTCCCCAGCCGAGACTGCGCAATTGATGCACTCTCTCCTGACAGAAGCCGCTTTTCAGGCGCAAGATACGTCATTTGAAGGAACCGATCATCTCTGGCACATTCCTGTTCTGGCCCGCTGGCGCGTCTATCTGCTCGGCCCCTGGTTCTGGATTGCTGGTGTCCTGCTTCTCCTGAGTGGAATACTGCTGGCCCGGTCTCTCATAGTCTCTGATCTCATTACGCTGTTGATTCTCCTGCTTCCTCTGACTGCCGTACTCAGCCTGGCTCATGCGTTGCGCACGCCATCGGTTGGATTACGCGCAGTTGAGGCAAGCTGCCCGGTTAATTTTGCGCAAACAAGCATGGGCCTGGGTCTAGCTATTCTGGCTTTCGATAGCCTGCTTGGTCTCGTTGCGACGCTTGGCTTCGCTCTGGCGAACTGGGCACCATTCTGGAATTTATTGCTTGCATGGCTGGCCCCGCTACTGCTGCTTACTGTCATCTCGCTGCCCATCGCGCTCCTGCGCAATGTCCGCCTGGCTGCGCTGGTCGGCGGCTTGCCCTGGCTACTGCTGGGTCTTATTGCTCTGGCTGAACAACCTGGACAGAACGTCACGAAAGCGATCTTCTCTCTGCCGCAAGACACGCTCTCGTTATCTTACCACCTGGTAACAATATTGCTCAGTCTCCTGCTGCTGATCGCGCTCTATACCAGAGCACCAAAATGGCAGCGCTTCTGCGCTTTTTAGCAACATTTGGAAGGATTTTGTATGTACAACTTCTGGATCGTCATGAAACTTGAATTCAGGCTTATCTGGCACAACTGGGTAACTTGGCTAATGGCATTGGTAATGCTCATCATCGGGGCGCAATGTGCTGCCAGTAACCGCACCCAACCCTGGTCAAGTTGGGCGCACCTGGGGACTACCAGTGTTTTCATTTCGCTCATTCTAGCTTTCTGCACCGGTAATCAGATCAACCGTGATCGTGAGCAACGCCTGGCTGGCATCGTCCTCAGCACTCCTGTCGCGACTACGGGCTACGTCTGCGTCAAATACCTGGCTGGACTTGCCAGCCTGCTCCTGCTCGCTGGTTCTGGTCTGCTTTCCGCGCTGCTGATGGATCAGTTCTACGCTGATTCACGCGGCTTCCTGATTTTCGCGCCCGCTTTCTATCCAACGATGGGAGTACAACCATATCTCACTGGTTGGGT
>DATGGW010000300.1:0-4592 GCA_035308345.1 Ktedonobacteraceae bacterium
TGAAAACCTATGAAGAGGCCAGCAGAGCAGTAGCACAACTAGGCCTCTTGCCCTTATCAGGATGGATCCCCGGCCACCCTTCTCTTGACTCGATTACAGAGCCTGCCGCATGGCATACGGGTGCCGACACCGATCCCTGGCACTGGCGAGACCGCTTTGCCTCCGAGGGCATCGCCGCCTATGGCAGGTTTATCGGCTCTCGACCTATTTTGATCGCGCAAGGCATTTTTCCGCTTGTACACTGTCTGCTCGCTTCGCCACAAACAGTGAAAGAACGTTATGCCGCTGGTCTGCTAGCTGGCTCGACCGTGCGGATCTACGAGATCATTCAGCACAACCATGGCATCGAGGTCAGATCGCTCCGAAAACTGGCTGGTATGCAGGACAAAGCTGACAAAAATGCCTTCGACCACGCGCTGATCGATTTGCAAAACACGGCTGACATTGTCATCTCAGGTGTGGCTGAGAACCGCAATGACCAGGGTAACAAAAGTGGCTGGAATGGCACCTGTTATATGCTCGCCGAGCGCTGGATGGAAGTACACGGCATCCCACACCTCCAGCTTTCGCCCGCAGACGCCAAAACGCAGCTGTTCGTCTGGCTCAAGCCGCGTTGGGAAGAGCAGGCATTGTGGTATTTGCAAAAAAAGCTTGCCCCGTTTTCGGGGATCGCGTAGGAATGATCTTGCCCTTCTCAAGGAATATTTTGAATAATATTGAGCCTCCATTTAACTCTTTCTTTTGCTGGTCATGAGAAAAATTATCGTCTACACGTTCCTCACGCTTGATGGCGTCATGCAAGCTCCTGGTGGGCCTGAGGAAGACACTTCTGGTGTTTTCACATATGGTGCACCGTATGTGGAGAGACTTGTAGAAGGTCGAAAGGGAGATGCAGTATGGCAAAGCTGATCTACGCGGCGATCACCTCGCTCGATGGCTACGTCGCGGACACGGATGGCAACTTCGACTGGGCGGAGCCGGATGAGGAGGTATTCACCTTCGTCAACGACCTCGAACGGCCGATTGGCACGTACCTCTACGGACGCCGGATGTACGAAGTAATGGTCTACTGGGAGACCTTTCCCACCACTGCCGACCAGGCGCCCGTCGAGCGGGACTTCGCAGAGCTATGGCAGGCGGCCGACAAGATCGTGTACTCCACAACACTGGAGTCGGTCTCCAGCGTTAGGACGCGCATCGAGCGAGATTTCGACCCTGAAGCGGTCCGGCAGTGGAAGGCGACAGCGGTACGTGACATCACGGTGAGCGGTCCTGACCTTGCCGCCCAGGCGATCAAGGCCGGGTTGGTCGACGAGTGCCACCTGTTTTTCACCCCCATCATGGTAGGAGGCGGCAAACAGGCGCTCCCCAGCGACGTTCGCCTGAAGCTTGAGCTACTGGACGAACACCGTTTCGGCAACGGCGTGATGCACCTCCACTACCGCACGATGACATTCTGAAGCAGGTTCCGAAGCTGCAGGGAGACACCAGGACGACAAAAACTGACCAAGCTGGTAAATGCCCTGAAATGTGAGCAGATTTTGCGGGTCATGCACACTTTTGGTAGAGGTTACTTGCTTGCACCAAGCGAGCCTGTAAGAGAGCAGGGGCGGCTCGTCCATAGCCTGTCGCTTGAAGACCTTTAGCCGATTCATCTGGCCCTCGACTTGCCCTTGACTACTGGCAAACAAGAGTGCATTTTCCACAGCTTCCCAATCTGGGCGTAATCTCTGAACGAAACGCACGAGTTCAGGAATCTGAGACGCCTCGGCTTCGTACGCCCAGGGCTGCAAAGCGGTCTCGTCACGCTCCGTGAGGATCTGACGAAACCGACGCACAAGTTCGTACCTGCGAGCAACTATTGTACTCTGCTTACCGGTCAAAGAGAACGTTGTACGTATCTGGGTGTGTAAGGATAACGAATGAGGAAGTCTATTTCAGGCGGTGACACCCCCCTCATTTCCTTACTATTGGTTCTGTCAGAACTGAGAATACAGAAGCTCATCAAAGATCCATAGCATGTTGACCTCCTTGCTTGACGCAAAATAATGAGTCATACCCGCTTGAAAGACTCTCCATCCTTCAGGTAGGCTACCTCTACGGTGTTGGCAGCAATCGAGGTAACTCCCGTCGCAACAGCTTCCCCGAAGAGGTACGCGGTAGTTGATCGGCAAAATAGATAGCCTGGAGTTGTTTGTAACGGGCCAGTTTATGCGCTGTATAGGCCAACAACTCTTCTGTACTGAGCGTAATCCCTGCATGGGGAACGACAAGGGCAATCGGCACCTGCCCCCATGAAGCATCCGCTTGCCCACAGACACCAGCCTCCTTTACGCCGGGATGAGATAACAAAACGGACTCAATTTCAGCGGGGTAGACATTCTCACCGCCTGAGATAATCAAATCCGCACGGCGATCTAGCACAAAAAGATAGCCATCTTTATCGAGATAACCGATATCACCTGTGGCGAACCAGCCATCTTGCCATGCGTGAGCCGTTGCTTCCGGCCTGTCAACATACCCAGGCGTAATCGTCGGCCCTTGCAGCAATATCTCACCCGGCTCTTCTGGAAGCGCGGGTTGATTCTCATACATAATGCGTAGCTGAACAGAAGGAAGAGGACGACCCGCCGAACCCAGTTTTCGCACAGCATCCGCCGGTGACAACGTGACCGCCTGCGAACAAGCTTCCGTCAAACCATAGGTCTGTACTACAGGCACGCTGCGGAGCATAGACGCTTCCAGCAAAGGGAAGGGAGCTGGCCCACCGCCAAGCAACACACAACGCAACGTTGCAGGATATCGTGCTTCACTCCGGTTAGCCTCCAGATCGGCAAGCATTCGTTGCAGCATGACAGCAACCACCGAAATAATGGTTATGCCGTCCTCCATGATGCTGCAGTTGATACGTACAGGGTCAAATTTCTCGTGAACCATCACACTGATACCATAGATAACACTCCGCATCAGGATGGTAAGACCCCCAATGTGATAGAGTGGCAGACAGGCAAGCCAACGATCGTCGAGGTTGTGTCCAAGATTGAGCGCGGAGCCAACAGCGTTCCACCACTGCATGCCATACGTGATGATCGCCCCTTTCGGCTGACCAGTAGTACCGGACGTATACAATATTGCCTGTGTCTCACCGAGATCAATCAGTGTTCGCAGTGGAACATCACTTTCTGGAAGCTTACACAACGCGGGGGGCGAGGGTGACCGCGAGGGTGCGCCCCTATCATACTCGTTTGCTAGTGTAGCAATGGGCAATTGCGGCACCGCTAGCCTGATCTCAATCGCCAGACGCGCATGGTTTACATCGCAGACCAGCAGTGAAGCATGGACATCGCGCACCTGCCAGCACAGCTCTTCCATGGTCAAACGCAGGTTAAGCGGCACCAAAATAGCCCCAAGCCGTGTCAGAGCGTGGACACATGCCGCGTAAGATAATCCATTGGCGGCCAGCAGGGCCACGCGATTTCCCTGCTGAACTCCCATCGTAGCAAGTTGTCGTGCAAGCCGTGATGCTTGCCGATCAAGCTCCGCAAAGCTCCATTGCACCTGTTCACATTGTAATGCCAGGTGTTCAGGGCGATTCTCAGCGCAACGTGCCAGCCAATCGGGCAGAAAGTTGTTCGATGTATTCAATCCAAACCTCTAAAGTGCGTATCTATCCAGTGCTTCCCTGTCCAGCGCAATGCCTGAGCCAGGGCCGGTCGGAACAGCAAAAAAACCCTCGCGTACGGTCAGGTTATCCATCATCAGATCATCAACCAACAATCCCAGCGTCGCAAGGCCACATTCGAGCGTGACGGCAGGTGATGCGGCTGCGAGATGCAGTGTCGCCACCAGACCAATACCCGCCTCGAGCGTACTTGTAATCACACTGCGTACACCCCACTCTGCCGCTGCCGCGATCATTTGTTGCCCAACACGTAATCCACCGGCAAGCTGGGGCTTGATCACAAAGATATCTGCCGCTTCGTTAGCAAGGATGCGTTGCGCACTCTCGAGGCCTTGCAAGGCTTCGTCCACTGCGATAGGGATGGACACTGCCCGACGCAGAGTTCGCATCCCAGTCAGGTCGTGCGCCTTCAATGGCTGCTCAACATACTGTATCTCGTATGGCACACACTGAGTGAGGATCGCAATGGCTTGCTCAAGCTGCCATCCCTCGTTCGCATCCAGGCGCAGATGCATAGCAGGCCCAATGGCAGCGCGTACTGCCGCCACGCGCTCGACCTCTTCCGAGATACTGCCTCCCAGAGCTACTTTCAGCTTCACACAACGATAGCCATGCTGCCTGGCTTCCCGTGCAGCCACGATTGCCGCCCCCGTTGCGCTTGCGCCGACCACAGCGTTGACCGGCACACTTGCTCGTGGCGTAACACCAACCGGAGAAAGTAATGCAGAGACTGCACATCCCTCAGTTTTGCCAAGCACATCAAGCAATGCGATCTCCAGTCCGCAGAGTACCGGGTGTGCAAAGTGCCCGGAAACTCCCTTTATGTCTGTCTTGCCTTTGCAGTACACCAGATTCAATGCCTCGGCGAGCGTTTTATCGCGTAGACTCGCAGCAAGTTTCGGGAGCAGTG
>DATGGW010000301.1:0-2214 GCA_035308345.1 Ktedonobacteraceae bacterium
CCTCTTTTATGCATCCTAAATGGATACCGCAGCTTGCCGACGCTGATCAGGTCGCAACCCATCTTCCGCAGCGTCCCGGTGTCGTGTACAGCGCGTTGATACCAAACCTGCGCGGCTACGAACGTGCGCGGGCGGCGCATATCGAAGAAATCACGCTGGTTGTCTCTGCCAGCGAGTCGCATAACCGGGCAAACCTCAACCGCACGGTGGAAGAGTCACTGGCCCAACTGGCAGAGGTGGCTGCGCGGGCGCGGGGCGATGGCGTAGTGGTGCGAGGCGCGGTCGCAACGGCCTTCGGTTGCCCATTCGAGGGAAAGATTGCCCCGGAAGCGGTGCTGCGTGTTGTGCGAGCGTACGCGCAGATGGAGGTCCAGCAGGTCTCGTTGGCGGATACCATCGGGGTTGGCAACCCGCGCCAGGTGTTTACGTTGTTTCAGGCCGTGCGTCAGGCGTTGCCCGAAAATATATCACTATCGGCGCATTTTCATGACAGAGCGGGCTATGGACTTGCCAACGTATTCGCCGCGCTGCAAGCGGGTGTGACGACCTTCGACGCAGCCGTCGGAGGACTGGGAGGCTGCCCCTACGCGCCCGGTGCGCCCGGCAATCTCTCGACAGAGACACTGGTGGAGTACCTGGAGGCGATGGGCTTCGCGACCGGCATATCTCTGACCAAATTGGCGGCGGCTCGCGAGCAGTTAATGGACGACCTGGCGCGCGGCGAACCTGTAACGACCGGTCATTCTATGAGAAGATAGCAACGTCTTTTCCATGATGACGGAGGACGACAGAGAGGTCTTATCTCTCAGTAAGGAGGCTAGCATTGCTAGAGACGTTACTTTTATCATTTGGCTTCGGCCTCATCACCGCATCCATCCTGGCGATCGCCGCCGTGGGTCTCTCGCTGCAATTCGGCATCACGAATTACATCAACTTTGCCTATGGCGATCTGCTGACATTCGGTGTCTACACCGCGTTTGTTGTGAACCAGCGGCTAGGTTTGAACATCTGGATTGGGCTGTTGGCTGCCGTGATCTTCACCGCCATCCTGGCCTGGCTGATTAACCTGCTCATTTTGCGTCCCTTCACTGATCGCGGCAACTCACCCATCATCATGCTCGTGGTGACGTTGGGTGTTTCGCTGATCCTGCAAAATGTCATCCTGGCCATATTTAGCGAGCAGTTCCAGAGCTATTCGATGAATACGGGAAGCCCTCTCAGTATCGGCCCGTTCCTCTTTACACCGTTGCAGCTGGGCATTATCGGCCTGGCGATTGTCACCATGCTGGCGGTGCATATCTTATTGCGCTATACACGCTTGGGCAAAGCCATGCGTGCCGTATCCGACAGCCCTGAACTGGCGCGCATATCAGGAATCAACACGCGCCTGATCGTCAACGCGGTGTGGCTGCTGGCCGGTGGGTTGGGGGGCCTGAGCGGCGTGGTGCTGGCGTTCAATGTGGCGAGCTTTACCCCGACGGTGGGTTTTGGCTTCCTCTTTATCGTCTTCGCGGCGGTCATTCTGGGCGGCATTGGCAGCCCATATGGAGCCATCGCGGGGGCGCTGGTCGTGGGCATTGCCACCGAGATGAGCGCCGCCTTTATCAGCTCCGAGTACAAGAGCGCCATCGCGCTTGTTATTCTGATTATTGCGTTGCTGATCCGACCACAAGGTATTTTCGCGTCGCGCGGACGCGCGTAAACAGGCATGGGAGGGAAATACGATGCCTACATTTGTTTTCTACCTGCTCACGCTGGCGGTCTTCGGCGCCATTTACGGCACCCTGGCGATGGGCCTCAATATCCAGTGGGGCTATACCGGCATCCTCGATTTCATGTACATTGCGTTCGTGGCGGTGGGAGGCTACGTCACTTCGCTTTTAATGATGCCGCCTGCGCTGCCAGGTTCCGGCCTGCAATATGTGCTTGGTTTGAACTGGCCCTTCATTCCGGCCTTACTCGTCGGCGGGCTGGCGGCTGCTTTTCTGGCCCTCATCGTGGGTTTGATGGCATTGAACCGCCTGCGCAGCGACTACTTCGCCATTGTGACGGTGGCGGTCAGTCTGGTACTCTACACCATCGCCGGTAATGCATCGGCGTTGGTCAACGGCTGGGACGGCATCGCCGGCATTCCACAGCCTTTCCAGGATACGCTGAACCTGGATTACAATACCTACCAATTCTTCTTCCTGGGACTCTGCCTGGTCATTCTGC
>DATGGW010000302.1:0-3728 GCA_035308345.1 Ktedonobacteraceae bacterium
CGCCACCGGTCGAACAGGCTGTCGGTCGTGTCCGTCCATCACCTCCATGGAGCACATCAAGCACCTCCTGTTCTGGCAGGTCGAGGAACAACAGACCGGTGGACTCGTTCCACTGCTCCACGACCTCCTTCATCCCATATCCAGCTACACAAAGATGTCTGAAGTGCAATCTCCTCCTGGATAGCGCATCTCGTGGGCGCGCGCCGGGCCATTGGGCTCGGCCGCGAAGTCCACATAGAAGTTCTGGTTGATCGAGAGACCGCCGTTCAAAGTATCGCAGTCCACCTGCAACAGGTAGGACCCCGCTTTTGCCAGATCGGGATAGAACTGGTTATCCCAGGAACTCAACAGCGAGTTCGTCACATAGAGCCGCTTGCCATCCAGACTCAATTGCAGCATCTGCGGACCGCCGTACAGTTTGTGCCCCTGCACCTCGCCCGCCTTACCCGGCAGTCCACCCATCCAGACCTGCCCGGTGAGCTTGGGACGGGTGGGGTCGCTGATATCATACTGGCGCAGATCCCCATGCAGCCAATCAGAGAAGTAGAGGAAGCGATCATCCATTGACAGCACGAGATCGGTAATCAGCCCTGGCACTGGGATAGGCCAGCCCGCCAGCTCGACGGGGGGCACGGCGATGATCTTATCGGCCTGCCAGGTGCCGTTGGCTTTGTAGCAATGCCACATCGTGCTGGAGAGCGCCGCCCCTACAAAGGCATGGGCGCTATCGGGGTTGTGGTGAAAGCGCACCTCCAGGGGCACCAGGCCCTGCTCGCCCAGATCAATGCTCTGGATCAGTTCGTGCTGCTGCCAGTCCCAGAAGTGCAGCCGGTGCCCATATTTGCCTGCCGTCACATCCTCCAGCTGGAAGCCGGGCTCATAGGTATTGGGCGCGGCCAGCTCACTGCTGATCATAATGTTGTGGCGCGGCTGATACCAGAAGTCATAATTGTAGACCATGCCATCCGGCTTCTTTTCCCAGCGTCCGGCAATGTTGAAGTCCTCGTCCAGCAGCAAGAACCCGCCGGGACTGTTCTTTTCGCCGTCGCCCAGCATCGAAATCATCATGTGCCCATCGTCCAGGCAATGGACCGTATGCGGCGCGCTCAGGTTCGTTTTAGCCTTGATCTCCTCCGGCTCAATGACCTTATATAACTTGGGTGTGCGCTCATCGATGGTATCCAAAATGTGAATGCGGCCCGAGCGAAAACCGGGCGCAATTAAAAAGCGCCGCGACTTGCTTTGGTCGCCATGACAAGAACTGCAAGCGTTCCAGCCGAAATGGTGCAGCTCGTCATCGATGCTAGAGACCGGGGTGCGGGAAATGACCTGTGAGTAGGTGGGCGAGGCGGGGTCGACATCCACCGTCGCCAGGTAATCCGGAGCCTGGATGCCTGTACCGCCATAGAGGGCCACGGTATAGAGCACCTTTTCCCGCTCGGCCTGCATGGCCTCTTGCGGCGATGCATAGCCAGGGCCACAGGCGGCGTGGCCTTCGTGCTGCATTTGATATTCATCTGCCATACGTTTCTAACTCTCCTTTCGTTCTATGAGAGGCCTTTAACTGTGTTGTCCCTCTCAAGTAATACTCATCGCTTCAAGCGGGCATATTTCTTCAACAAGGTCTTGCGCGTCTTCGCGCTAACCACCAATCAGGACTCTTCCACCAGTGTGCCTGAAAAGTGCCGTGTTTACATCCTGGAAAACCGCGAAATTTTGCGCGAACCAAGGAGAGCAGAGGGGGAGAAACATCCCTGGCAACACCGAGATTTTGAGCAGGGTACTACCAACATAGCGGCTACATCGCGTCGTTCGAGAGTCCTTTTTTCGTCGCCCAGAGCGCGATCTGTGTCCGTGAGGTAAAGCCAAGCTTTGACAGAATACTGCTGACATGGGTTTCAATCGTGTGTGGCGCTACGACCAGCGCATCCGCAATCTCGCGATTTGACTTGCCCCGGGCGATCAGTGCGGCCACCTCACGTTCACGCTCAGTCAATCCCCCGAAGGTCTTTTTCGTCAGACGATGTGGAGAGGGTTGTCGTGAGCGAGGAAACAGGGCATGGGCGCGTTGCAGAAAATGCTGGCAGAATAGCTGGTCTGGTAAGTTGCTCGCAAGGAGCTCTAGTATTTCCAGAGCCTCGGCAAATCGTCGTTCAGCCACTTCGTATCTGCGCTGAGCGTGAGCGAGTTTACCCTGGGCCAGGGAAATACGCCACAGCATTGGTCGCAGGCCGTACTTGAGTGCTGTCGTTCGTGCATCCTGGAGAATCGTCTCAGCTTCTGCGGCTTGCTTCATTCTGGTGAGTGCCTCCCCGCGCAATTTTGCGAGGCGGGGAATGTTCGACTCATTCGAGAGGCCAAAGGCGGACGCGAGCAATTGATCGGTGATATGCAGAGCAAGAGTTGGGTCGTCGCGGGCCAGGGCCAACTCGGCGCGGGCAACCCACACCAGCCGCTGCCCGAGCGTGTGCATCGCGGCCTTGGATTCAAGCGCGGCAGTCAGGACTGCGTCAGCGGATGCCTGATCGTGTTGCAGCAGAAAGACAAGAGCAAGGAATCCTGAGATGATACGAATCCAGTTCCACGAGCCAACCTCATGTGCCAGCGCGAGCCCTAGCTCCAGATGCTGCTGAGCCTCCGAGAGTGCCAGTAGATCGAGATAGAGTGCCCCCAATGCCCGGTGTCCGGCCGTCATCCACTGGAGATGCTCGATCTCTTCGGCGATGGCAAGACCCCGCTGTGCCACCTCCAACGCGCGTGCGTACTCCCCCCGTGGGCCGAGGCACATGGCCATCTGAATAAGGGTGTGGGCTTCATCAGAGCGGCTTCCAATTTCGCCTGCGATCTTGAGGGCTTGCTCACCAAAGTGGAGAGAATCGGCAAAACCTACCTCAGCCAGGACCACCGTCCCTGTCTCATACACCCCGCCACACATCATCAGTGTCACCAGGCTCGAGATCAAGCGTTGGCGATCGTCCAGCTCACGCAAGAGGACGATGGCTTGTTGACAATAGATAGTTCCTTGTATCAAGTCGCCGCTCAGTAAACTCGCCATCCCCAGGAGGTCCAGCGTTGCAGCCTTGCCGCGCCAATCGGAGAGCGCTTGAAAGGTAGCCAGCGCCTCCAGATGGCAACGCAGCGCTTCTTGTGGTTGCTCGATATTCAGGTGCCAGTTGCCAAGACGATTGAGGCTGTGGGCAAGGGTCGCAGGATCATTCATGGTGCGTGCCAGGGTCAGTGCCCGCTGATAATAGTCTCCGCTCTGGGCATAGTCACGTCCCGCCCACAGCAAGCCCAGGTCGAGCAACGCCTGCCACTCTGCGTGGAGATTGGAAGCGGCGTTCGCCAGTTGAAGCGCAGTCTCATAGTCGGCACGCGCCCGCCCGAATTCTCCCAGGGTTTCGTAGGCCAGCCCACGCGCACGGTACAAGCTGGCAGCAGGCGTGAGAGACAACTGACTTGCGGCATCGAGCGTCCGCGTGAAGTGCTCGATGGCGGCCTGTGGTGCGTAGAGGGCCTGCGCCTGTTCGCCCGCACGTTGGCTGTACTCCAATGCTTTCTCCCATGCCTCGGCCTCAAAGAAATGGGAGGCCAGCTCTGGCAGGTGCGCCTCGACGCTCGAGGCGTAGAGACGTTCGAAGGTCTCGGCAATCGTGCGATGCAACACTTTCCGTTCACGGCCCAGGAGTTGCGCATAGACAGCTTGCCGTGTCAGGGCGTGCCGGAAG
>DATGGW010000303.1:0-3657 GCA_035308345.1 Ktedonobacteraceae bacterium
GCTCTTTCCTGTCTATATCTTATAACCGCTTATTATGTCTTATGATAACATATCATAATGAAAGGGTGAGACTCGTATGCCATCCTATCTCAAGACATCCGACGTGGCTACACGTCTTGGCGTCAGTCTCGATACCGTTCGACGCTGGTTGCGCAGTGGTGAACTTAAAGGTGCTCCGTTTGGCCGTGCGGGCTACCGCATTGAAGACGCAGATTTCCAGGCATTTCTTAACCAGCGCCGGCGGCAACCTCAGGAGTTCTCTACCCACCTGGCCTCCTCTCCAGAACAACATCCTCTATCGAGTGAGACTATAGAGGAATTTTTGAACGCGGCGGGCCAGGAACTGCGCGCGCCGCTTACCACAACGCGAGGCGCGCTGCAACAGGCTCGTCTTCTTCTCCAGCGCGCGCTCGAATCGCCCTTGCCAGCCAATGCTAGCGATCTGCTCACAAAACTTCAGGACTTGCTGGCGCGGGCCGAGCGACAGATTAGCGCGGAAATGCGACTGGTAGGAAATCTGCTAGATGCTTCTCGCATCGAAGCAAACAAGTTCGAACTTGCCCTGGTATGGTGCAACCTGGTCGAAATTGTGCGAGAAACCGTCATAAACCAGCAAGAACTCACCGCTCAAAGGCTCTTTGAGCAGGAACTGCCCGTCGATGACCTGGTAGCGGTGCTTGCCGATGCGGACCGCATCAGGCAAGCTCTCACGAACTACCTCACAAATGCGCTCAAGTTTTCTCCTTCCGATCAACCAATCAAGGTATGCCTGGAAGTAAATGATGCGCAAGCACGTGTATCTGTGCGGGACAAAGGCCCCGGAATCCCGGATTCTGAACAAAGTAGAATATGGGAGCGCTTCCAGCAAGATCAGAGACCGCTTATAGGATCAGGAGGTGGGCTAGGACTGGGGCTATACCTCACCAGGGCAATTATCCATTACCACCGGGGCCAGGTAGGAGTCGAAAGTCATCCTGGGGAGGGATCAACATTCTGGTTTACTCTCCCACTTGCTGATGAGATAGGCAATTTCTGATTGAAATCGGATTTGTGTTACACTTGGTAAGGAGGCGACGAATCGGGTCTCCAGGCACGTTATAGATAGTCATGCTATTTCAGGGAGGCGCACATGCCAGAAATTATTGACGCGCACGTTCATATTGGACGCTATCACCTACCCATTGAAGAGATCGATGCGCTGCTCAAAGCAGCGGGTATCAGCCGTGCCGTGGTTTTCGCTGATCCGGAAAGCGACGACATGGTGAACGACTCGACCTATGCTCTAGAGGCGGCGCGACGCATGGGATATTATGCCTTCTACTATTACGGGGGCAACGCTTATAGCGGGCAACGTCCCTATGACCGGCTGCCTATGCCTGATAACCTCGACCAGTATAACGGTATCAAGTGGCACTGCTGGTTCTCGCCTGCGCATGATGGCGGGCTGCGCTATAGCTATCCCATCAACATGGATGACGTGCGCCGCCAGATGGATGCGCCAGATTTCCAGGCCGTGATGAGCGCTATTCAAACGCTCCAATTCCCCATGACCTTTGAAGAACACTTTGATGTCACATGTGAATTTGTGCGGCGTTATCCTGATATCACGCTGATCATTCCCCACATGGGCATGCTGAACGGCGGGCAGGAGCGCGTACAGGCACAATTCCGCGACAACCCCAATATTCACTTCGATAGCAGCCTGGGACAGATCAACGAAAGCATTGTGCATACGCTGGGCGCATCGCGCCTGCTCTACGGCTGCGATTACCCTTACGGTATGCCAGTGGATAACCTGCGTCGCGTGCAGCGCCTCCAGGTATCCGACGCGGAGAAAGAGTTGATGCTGGGCGGCAACGTCAGGCGGTTGGTGCATGGTAGCGAGGCTAATTAACAGTAGCCGACATGATATAATGGCACTGTAACAACATATCTGGTGTCAAGCGTTTCCACAGCTCAACGAGGAGTATTGCCATGTCTACTTCATCCGCTACCTCTATGCCTGCAACGGAGCAGGGCCAGATTTTCCAGAACTTCATCGGGGGCGCGTGGCGCAGTTCGCGCGGCGGTGAGACCTTTGTCAGCACGAACCCGGCGCATACGTCAGAGGTGATCGGCTATTATCAGAAATCGAGCGCCGCCGATCTTGAAGATGCTATCGAAGCAGCAGCTAAGGCACAGCCGGGCTGGGCTGCCACGCCCGCGCCCGAACGCGGCGAGATCATACTACGCGCGGCGTTCATCCTGGAAAGACGCAAAGAGGAACTGGCGACGTTGATGACGCGCGAAATGGGCAAAGTCATCAAGGAAACGCGCGGTGATGTGCAGATAGCCATCGACGTGGCAAAGTTTATCGCGGGTGAGGGACGGCGCGCCGAAGGCGAGACGGTTCCCTCAGCGCTCCCCAACAAATTTTGCATGACTATTCGCCACCCGCGCGGCATCGTAGGTATCATCACACCCTGGAACTTCCCGATAGCCATCCCCGCCTGGAAGACTTTTCCTGCGCTTCTGGCTGGCAATGCCGTCATTCTGAAACCTGCCAGCGATACGCCACTGCTCTCGCTGAAACTGGCGGAATGTTTGCAGGAGGCGGGCCTACCGGCAGGGGTATTAAATGTGATCACCGGCCCTGGGGGCTCGCTGGGCGATGCGCTCGCCAGCCATCCGCGCATCAACATGATCTCCCTGACCGGCTCAACCGAAGTTGGGAGGCGCGTGGCCGAGATATGCGGGCGAGACCTGCGGCGCTGTGCGCTTGAGCTGGGTGGCAAAAACGCCGTCGTCGTGCTGGAAGACGCTGATCTTGATCTGGCGGTGGCAAGCGTGACATCGGGCGCATTTGGCACCACGGGCCAGCGCTGCACGGCGACCAGCCGCGTAATTGTACAGCGCGCGGCTCAGCATGCATTCTCAGATCGCCTGGTGGCCGCCGCCGAGAAGCTGCGCGTGGGCGACGGCTTAAATGCGCAGGTTGATATGGGGCCGCTCGTCAATAGCGGGCGCGTCAAAGCGGTGCATGAATATAGCGAGATTGGCAAGCGCGAGGGCGCGAAACTGCTATTGGGCGGCCACCCACTTAGCGAGGGTGAGTACGGCGAGGGCGCGTTCTACCAGCCCACCATCTTTACGGATGTTGCTGCCGCCATGCGCATCGCCAGGGAAGAAGTTTTCGGCCCTTTCGTCTCTATCATCCCGGTCGATACCTATGAAGAAGCCATGCAGGTAGTGAACTCCACCGAATATGGCCTCTCAACCGCTGTCTTTACTGAAAGCAGCCGCCTGACTTTCCGCGCCATGCGCGACATCGAGTCGGGCCTGATCTACTTCAATGCGCCCACCACCGGATCAGAGATTCACCTGCCCTTTGGAGGGATGAAAGCCAGCGGCAACGGACACCGGGAATTGGGAACGCGCGCTGTCGAGGAATTTAGCGAAACCAAGACCATCTTCGTATCGTACCCGGCGAAGATGTAGCGACGCGCTTCATTTTGCATGGCTGGGGCAAGCCCAGCCATGTGCGTTTCGCGTTTTGACTACGGCTTTGCCGCCGGGCAGTTGATCTGTACCTGGCGCGCTTTCCTATCGGCGGTGAAGGTGCAGGACACGCCATTGATGGTGGCCGTGCCATTGCAGCCTGCCAGCAGCGTTCCATTG
>DATGGW010000304.1:0-15286 GCA_035308345.1 Ktedonobacteraceae bacterium
CGCTGCTGAGTTGGCTGAACTGGAGTCGCAGGACGCCGGCAAGCCGATTAAGCTAGCACGCGACAGTGATATCCCATTCGCGATTGACAACATGCATTTCTTCGCAGGCGCAGCTCGTCAACTGGCGGGCACAGCCTCAAGCGAGTACACAGGCGCGCATACCAGCATCATCCGCCGCGAGCCTATGGGCGTAGTTGCATCGCTGGCCCCCTGGAACTATCCCTTCATGATGGCTGCCTGGAAGATCGGTCCCGCCCTGGCGGCTGGCAACACCGTTGTTCTCAAACCCTCGATTGAGACGCCGCTGACCACGCTCAAACTTGGCGAAATCGCGTTGGAAGCAGGACTGCCTGCCGGAGTGCTGAATATTATTAGCAGCGGCCCCGGCGTGGCGCAGGCGTTGTCAAGCCACAAGAAGGTCAATATGGTCTCGATCACGGGCAGCACCGAGAGCGGCAAGCACGTCATGCGCGCGGGCGCGGAAACGGTCAAACATGTGCATCTCGAACTTGGCGGCAAAGCGCCTTTCATCGTCTACGAAGACGCCAACATCGAGGCTGCTGCGAACGGCGCGGTCGTTGGCGGCTATGTCAACTGCGGCCAGGACTGCACCGCCGCCACGCGTATCTATGTGCAGGACAGCATTTATGACAGGTTCATGGAGTCGTTCCTCAGCAAGGTCAGACAGGTGCGCGTCGGCAACCCGGCTGACGAGAGCACCGATATGGGGCCATTGATCTCCGCCAACCAGCGCGCTACCGTCGAGGGCTTCGTAGAGCGCGCGCTGCGCGATGGCGCGAATATCGTCACGGGCGGCAGGCGCGCGCAAGTGCCGGGGTTGGAGAAAGGCTTCTTCTTCGAGCCGACCGTGATCGCGCAAGATCGCAATGATGCCGACATCGTGCAGAACGAGGTCTTTGGCCCGGTGCTTGTTGTCTGCCGCTTCAATAGCGAAGAAGAAGTTTTGCGCAAAAGCAACGATGTCGTCTATGGATTGGCAGCTTCCGTCTGGACAACCGACATCTTCAAAGCTATGCGGGCCGCCAGCGAACTGCAATTTGGTACGGTGTGGGTCAATGATCACCTGCCACTTACCTCGGAGATGCCACACGGCGGTTATAAAGAGAGCGGCGTGGGCAAAGATATGTCCATGTATTCCTTTGACGAGTACACGCAGATCAAGCATGTCATGGTCGAACTGACCAACGAAGATCGCAAGAGCTGGCACTACACTATCTTTGGCGACGCCGAATAACGGTTTGTAAATCAGTACCTTTTATCGCATGGCGCCCTGATAGGCGCCATGTTTGTTTTGTTCGCAGGGTTTATGAATTATTATCAGGGCAACCACCTGACCGTGTAAGCTGCGGTCGCCCTGGGTCAACTATGTAACTCATATATGGTATGATTAATTTCAGGGAAAAGGAGTTGTAGGGACGCGATGAATCGCGTCCCCGCCGTGTTTTTCGTATATTTAAACAGAGGAGGAACTATGCATCGATTGCAAGGATTCTGGCGCAACCGCTACACCCGCAGCTGGTCCATGTCGACCCTCCTGGTAATGTTGTTGACTATGGTATGGCTGCCATTGCAAGGCGCAGGTATTAGCGCAGCACCGCTGGCTGTCAATAGCTGCCAGCTCAACTCCGCCAACGGCAACATTAAGCATGTTATTTACGTCCAGTTCGACAACGTACACTTCACGCGCGACAACCCCAATGTTCCATCCGATCTTGAGCAGATGCCAAGCCTGTTGAATTTCATCGAGAATAATGGCGTAATGCTCACCAATCAGCATACCCCGTTGATTGCTCACACCGCAGACGATATCCTTACCTCGCTGACGGGTGTGTATGGAGATCAACACGGACAACCGGTCGCTAACAGCTTCCGCTACTTCAACCCGAACGGCACAAGCAATACCGGCGTATCCTTTGCTTACTGGACCGACCCCATTTTCGACCCGACAACTTCAACGCCGACAGATACCACTTTCAATATGCTCAATGCAAGTGGTAACAACGCTCCTGCTCCCTGGGCGCCATACACACGCGCTGGCTGCAACGTCGGCGGCGTTGGTACGGCTAACATAGAGCTTGAGAATATCGCCACCGATATCCCGACCGTGTTTGGCGCGAACTCTCCGCAGGCGGCGGAGGTCAAATCCAATCCCAACCAGGCGACGGCTGATTTCGTTGGTGTAGCTGTCCATTGCGCGCGGGGAAATGCGCTCTGTGCTGCTGCCAACAATGGAAAGCCCGACCTGCTTCCCGATGAACCGGGCGGCTACAATGGATTTAATGCGCTCTATGGCAACAAATATGTTGTGCCTCAGATCAACCCGAGTGGGCCGATAAAGGACCTGTTCGGCAATGTCATTCAGAGTTCGACAGGCAACGTCGGCTTCCCAGGCTTTGATGGCATGTCCGCAGCCGTCTCGCTCTCCTATGTGGCTGCAATGCAGGAGCACGGCGTGCCGGTCACCTATGCCTACATTTCTGACGCGCATGATAATCATGTTACTGGCAACGCCTTTGGCCCTGGCGAAGCCGGTTACGTCGCTCAACTCAAGTCTTACGATCAGGCTTTTGCTAAATTCTTCCAGCGATTGGAGAGCGATGGCATCAATAAGAGCAACACCCTCTTCGTGTTCACCGCTGACGAGGGCGATCACTTCGTAGGTGGCCCGCCTAGCCCCGCGGGATGCAACGGCGTCACCGTCCCCTGCACCTACAAGCAGATCGGTGAGGTCGATGGGAACCTGACGGGACTGCTGGCGACCGAGCAAGGTGTCACTACACCTTTCAAGGTGCATGCTGACTCGGCTCCCGTTGTCTATATTACTGGCAACCCGGCTCGCAACGCCGCGGTCACGCGTGCCCTTGAGCAGGCTGTGGGTAAACTGACCGGGCTGAATGTCATCACGGGAAATACAGACACGCTTACCGACTACCTGGCTGACCCGGTAGAGATGAAGTTGCTGCACATGATTACCGCGGACCCGGCCAGGACTGCGAGCTTCACCATGTTTGCCAATCCCGATTACTTCCTGTTTACAGGCGCGCCCAGTTGTACTTCGAGTTCGCCCTGTACATCGTTGGACACCGGCTTTGCCTGGAATCACGGCGATGTCTCCCCGGACGTAAACACCACCTGGCTGGGCATGGTCGGGCCGGGCGTGCGCCACCTCGGCGTTGACGGCTCCGTCTGGTCGGATCACACCGATACGCGCGTCACTATGCTTGTGCTGCTCGGCCTCAAGGACGATTACCAGCACGAAGGCCGCGCGCTCTTCGAGGTGCTCGAAAACTGGGCTGTACCAGCATCGCTGCGTGATAACCGCGACGTGCTGACCAACCTGGCCCAGTCGTTCAAGCAGATCAATGCCCCTGTTGGAGAGCTTGGCCTGGATACCCTGCGCATCTCTACAAAGGCCCTGGAGAGCAGCTCGCCCGGCGATAGCACCTATACCAGGCTTGAAAATAAGCTCTCTATCATCACTACCCTGCGCAATGAGATTGCCGGCAAGATGCTCAGCCTGCTGGAAGGCGCTGAATTCAACAACCATCCTATCAATGTCCAGCAAGCCCAGCAGTTAATCCAACAGGCAGAGAATTTGCTTGAACAGGTGAATTAGATGGAGTACTCATGCCATTGCTCTCTAATCTCATCGATTTGCCAGACAAACCACTCATCTCCCTCGTTGGGGCGGGTGGCAAAACTACTACCATGTACGCACTTGCCCGCGAACTGGCGCGTCAGGGCAAGCGGGTTGTCACCACCACGACGACGCAAATCTTCATGCCCACCCAGGATGAGACGGAGAAGCTGATTGTCGAAGCTGAAACTCCCATATTACTGAATATGGTAAAAGCAGCCTGGAAGCAACATCACCGTATCACCGTTGCGGGCAGCATGAATGATGCTATTGGGACTCGCTTAAGCGAGTCCCAACATGCTGGTAAATATACTGGCAAATTGTTCGGGCTACAGCCCGGTATCCTCCCGCTCCTGATAGCGCAGGGCGGCGCAGACGCCGTGATTAGCGAGGCTGACGGAGCGCGCCACCGTATGATAAAGGCCCCGGCAGATTACGAGCCGGTGGTGCCTTTTGAAACCAACGTGGCCTTGTTGCTCATGAGTGCGAAAGCCATCAACCAGCCTTTGAGCGAGGAGATCGCGCACCGGCCCGAACGCATCGCGGCGGTGACGGGCATCAACCTGGGGGATTTGTTGACGCCAACTGTAATCGCACGGTTGATGACGAGTGGATGGGGCGCATTAAAGGGTATTCCCGAAAGGGCGAAAGTGTATGTGCTGGTGACACATGCCACGTTGGAGCGACGAGAAGGCGTACAAGAACTGGCGCGGCTACTGCGACGGTCTGTGCATATAACGGATGTCCTCTCTTCAGAAGAGGCGGGAGCATGGTTTACAATATGAAACTGGGGCTTTACTGGTCCTATGCCACGCGCTCGCTCATTCGTGGGGGACAGAGGACGATACTGGCTATTTTCTGTGTGGCCGTGGGCGTGATGGCTATCGTTGGCCTGCAACTGGTTGGTCTCAGCGTCAACCAGGCCTTGCTTGGCAATATCATAGAGGCTAACGGCGGTGATATTCGTCTCAATGCGGATATTGCCCCGCTGCGCCAGCGCGACCTGGCCTTTTTGAATACCCTCAAACAGCGGGGACGCATCACCGATTACGCGACATCTTATGATCCAGGGGGCAGTATTACGCTGCCATCCGGCGCTGAAGAGACCTTTTCTTTTGTTGCCGTCTCGCCCAATTTTCCCCTGGTTGGACAGGCGAACTTCGTAGCGCCATCCACCAACCTTACGCTGCAAAATGTCGTGACCGGCCGGAGCGTTGCCATGAGTTCAACTGTGTTCAACGATCTTGGCGCGCATATCGGCAGCGCTTACCGCGTTAAAACACTGGACGGTCGTTTTGTCCCGATTACTGTTGCCGCCGAATTTCAAGAAGATGGCGTCTTTCGCGGTCCGCAAGTCATCATTTCGCAGGCAACGCTCGATGCCGTTCCGGGCCTTAATGGCTCTCTGGAACCGGCGCAATATGGTGTCATCTACATAACAGCGCCCGCTGCCAATGTGGATACGGTCAAAGCGCAACTAAGCCAGCAGTTTCCCTCTGCCCGCGTGATTACCGCTGCCGATCTGCTGAAGCAGCGCCAGAGCCAGGTTGATCAGATTCGTCTTTTCCTGCGCATTGTAGGGCTGCTGGCGCTTTTCATCGGCGGTATAGGCATCATCAACACCGTGCAGGTACTCTTGCGCCGCCGCCAGGTCGAGATTGCCATGCTCAAAACCACCGGATATCGACAGGGAGACCTCTACGCGCTCTTTGGACTTGAAACGGCCCTGCTGGGCGTTATTGGCGGCGTTGCTGGCACGCTCATCGGGCTGGGCGTCAATTTCCTGGTGCGCGGGGTGGTTGAGCGCGCCTTCTTTATCCACCTGCCTATCGTGCTGGATACGCTGACACTCGTTTCTGGCCCACTGATCGGCCTTGCAACCGCGCTGATCTTCGGCCTGTTGCCTATCGTGCAGGCCAGCCAGGTGCGCCCCCTGTCTGTGCTGCGCGAGATCAGCGAACGCCGCGGGCTGTCTTCACGCTTGCTCACCGCGCTGCTGCTTTTCCTGCTCTCCCTGCTCTTTGTGGCGCTGGCGTCCGGCATTCTTGATGACGTAATGACGGCGGTCATCGCGGTCTATGGCGGCGCGGGTGTGATCTTCTCGCTGGCGTTCGGTTTTGGTCTGCTCGTGCTGGCGATATCGAAATTGCCAGTCTATGAGAGGCCGCGTCCGCGCATCTTGCTATGGATACTGTTCGCGCTGGGCGTCACGCTGCTCTCTATCATCATTTTCGCGGGGCTGTTCCTGTTTGGCCGGGCTGCAAACGCGCTGGCCATCCACCTGGGCAATAGCCTGGCAGGCACTTACGTATTTGTGGTGCTGGCCGGTATGGGCATCATCCTGGTGGGAGGGTCGCTGGTTTATCTCTTTGCAACACTGGTAAACAGCCTGGTCGTCTTCACCCCGCGTCCCTGGAAAACCGCCGTCATGCTGGCCTATCGCAATCTTGGCAGGCAGCGCCTGCGCACCACGACTACGCTGACCGCCCTCTTTGTGGGTGTCTTCGCAATTGGCCTGATTCTCATCCTGGGTCAGGGCATAAAAGATGCTGTAAACAGCACATTGAGCACGCTCTTTACGCACAATGTGTTCGTTGTGGTATCGCCGGCGCAGAAAACCATGGTTGATAACCGGCTAGCTCACCTGAAGGGTATCGATGCTGGTCAGACGCAGGAGAATCCGGTTGTGCCGCAGGTCTATCCTATTCTGATCAGTGGACGCGACATCAACACGATTTTAAGAGACGTGAGCAAAAGCGATAAGATCGATAGCCGGGACATTGTTGGCGACCTCACCGATATTCAGGGGTTTGACCTGAGCGCTGGGAAGAATAATGCGCCAACCGTTATCATGAAAACTGGTCGCAATTTGTTGGCAACAGATGCTGGTACGAACGCGGTCGTCCTCAACGCGGAACTGCAACTGGCCCCGGTGTTTTTACATGTCGGTGATACTATCGTGATTCAGAGCGCCGATGGCTCAACCACTAAGATTCTCAAGGTGGTGGGTTTCTACGATAACTCTACACCATCGGGCAATCCAAATTTTGCAGGCATGCTGGCCGACTCGCAGATCGTCCAACAACTTGGTGGCTCGCAGACCCTGGAAGTGTTCTCGCTCAAAGTCGATCCCAACCAGGTTCCCGCGCTGCGTAAAAGTCTGCTCACCGCAGTGCCATCGGCCATCATACTGAGCGTGGTGGATGTCGATGCTCTCGTCAACCAGGTGCTCAACAACCTCATCGTCATGCTGACTACCGTCGCATCGCTGGCGATGATTGCCGGACTGATCATCATCGCCAACGCCGTCGCGCTGGCCATGCTTGAGCGGCGGCGCGAAATGGGCATCCTCAAGTCGGTTGGTCACACCAGCAGGTCCATCCTGGCGACCGTGCTGATCGAAAATGGCCTGGTCGGGCTGCTCGGCTCGCTGGTCGCCATGCTGCTGGTGGTAGGAGCCGTGATCGCCCTCAGCACTTTCGTCTTCCATACCACGCTGGGCATAGGCCCCGGCCTGGTCTCGCTCATCATTGCTGCCACCTGCGTCGTGACCATGCTGGTTGCTATGCTGGTCGCCTGGGGCGCGGTGCGCGTCAGGCCGTTGGATGTGCTGCGCTACGAGTAAGCATGAGTAATAGTCAAATGCTATTTTAATTCAGCCAGTCATTAACTTGTTGCTGTCAGGAATATGGCATTTTGAGACACAGTTACATTATAGGTCTTACCATCTGCCTGCACGAAATTGGAGGCTATGTCCTTCGCGCTGACCAGGCCAGCCACTTCTTCGTGATTTTGCACAGCTTCTCCAAAGCTGTCATTGCTGCCAGGGAGTTTAATATCAATAGCAGGTATAGCTTTTCCATGTTGATTGTAGCACCGGCTTCCCTCAATTTGAGTGAGCTGGTACCATGTATGCGATGGCATATTTATCCATGATGCTATGGTAATGATGTTGGCGTCCAGCCTCCATTCTTTGCAATGCAAGAGGTATTGGGTATCAGGTCCCATGGTGTTAGCCCCGACAGGGATGGAAAACAACAATTGCGATGTATTATTCGTGCCTGTTCTCTTAACGCTAATTTGCGCCGCGAATGTGCTGCCGTTAAACGATGTGTAGCGTGCTAGCTGCGACTCAACCCACCACGGAGCAAAAAAGTTGGAAGTAAGCAGTATGCCGGCTATTACCAGGATAACCAGCGGGATCACTACAGGCATACAACCCCAATTATTGTGAGAAGGCCGCCTGTGAGCATAATTAGGTGGCGCAGGTCTATTGGGTAAATCGCGATTAATCTTCAAGGATTATCACCCCCTCCGGGATTGCCAGACTGAAAGATTTCACAGGAACTACCCTCCCTTTATATAGATAGACGTGCTGCCTGGGGGGGTCTCAAAAAAAGAGAATAGCTCTGCAAATAGAACCTGATGTATTCAAATTTGTGATAGGTGCGTTTTTCGAGCGTATTTAACTTATCACCCTCTTTTTTGTATGTTATACTATCCATGCGATTGTCGCCTTGTATTTAATCTATTGCCTGTTTGCATTGGATATGAGGTTTATATCATGTTCCTTACCGGGCAACAATTTGGGCGCTACTATTTTCAACATCTGATAGAACAGGGCGGTATGGGTGAAATCTATCTTGCTACAGATACGCGCCTGCATCGGAATGTTGCGATCAAAGTAATCAGATCAGTCATTTCTTCCCACGCGGATGCTGAGGCCGTCAATGAAGCTCTACGGCTCTTTCAGCGTGAGGCGAAGGCTGTGACTATGCTGGAACATCCGCATATTTTACCTCTGTATGATTATGGTGAGGAGCGCCTGGACGGTTTCCTGTTTACCTATTTCGTTATGCCTTACCGTGAGGAAGGCTCGCTTGCTAACTGGGTTAGTAGGCGCGGCAAGGCGGGTAAGCTCTCGTTGTATGAAGCCGCGCATTATTTACTACAGGCTGCTGATGCGCTGCAATATGCCCACGATCACGGTATCATTCACCGCGATGTCAAACCTTCGAACTTTCTCATTGTGAGTAACAAGCAGCATACTGGACGCCCTGACTTGCAATTGACTGATTTTGGCGTTGCCAAGTTTATGAAGGCTGTTTCCACGCCAACAGGCGTTATTCGCGGCACCCCGTTATATATGGCTCCCGAACAATGGAGGGGAGAAGCTGTGCCAGCCTCCGATCAGTATGCGCTGGCGGTCATGATGTACCAGTTTCTGACAGGAAGACTGCCTTTCCAGGGCGAAAACTATGCGCTGTTACGCCACGAGCACGCCTATGAGGAGCCGCCTCCGCCGAGCGCGCTTAACGCGCTCATTCCAGGAGAAGTTGATATCGTATTGACGAAGGCTCTGGCGAAAGAACCGGAGCAGCGTTATACGTCTATCGACGGGTTTGCGCGAGCATTTCAACAGGCGCTCGCGCGGAAAAAGAAAGATCCCGCAGCCTCTACAGGTAGCTGGTCAAAGGCACGAAATAGTGCCAGGCATATGGTGACCCTGCCTGATAGAGATGAGCTTGTTGTGCCCGCCTATGGCCCAAAGCAATTACCACGCTTAAGAATGTTTGACCAGCAGCATCCTCGAAATCTTCTACTGTTAATAAGCGTAATATTGCTGATTGTGTGTGGCCTGGGGATTGTTTTGTATTCCACGATTTTCGGCCATACCAACGCTCCGCGCCAGACAGTCGCGGCTGCAACTATACAAACTGAGACGGCCAGCGCGACGCCTCACAAGCGCGCTGCCACTACAACCTCGGCTGCTGCAAACGCGACGAATACTGCTATTGCTGTCAGCGCAACCTCGGCTGCTGCAACTGCTACAGCGGCGGCAGCAGCTACTGGCACGGCGATAGCACAGGCCACTGCTATTGCCGCGACGACTGCTACTGCTACGGCATATAACGGCGCAATTATGTCAGGCCACCGTGTACTTTTTGACCCGCTGCAACATAACAACGCGGGAGAAAATTGGGATACGGTGGATATTTCCAGCGGCGCAGGTTGCGCTTTTACTCAAGGGACCTATCATGCCGGAGAGCTACAGAGCGGCAATTTTTCTGCCTGCTTTGCGCATAATACCGATTTCAGTAATTTTTCTTACCAGGTAAACATGGACATCGTTAAAGGTGACCTGGGAGGAATCGCCTTTCGCGCCAATGCGGACAACGGCACATTTTACTACTTTTACGTCGATACACACGGCAATTATGCGCTGGTAGTGGTAAATTCCTTCATCGTGGGGTCAGATATAAGTCATGGATTTAGTTCCGCCATGCGTGCTGGATTGAATCAGACTAACCTGATTGCAGTTGTGGCAAGAGGTGACAGCATCGAGATATACATCAATAGGCAACTCGTGACCCAGGCTACCGATAGCACTTATGCCCACGGTCAGATTGCTGTGGTCGCACAGGATGTGAACAACGTAACGGACGTCTCATTCAGTGATGCCCAGGTCTGGCAATGATCACTCCTCATAGTTTTCTCCCTGTCAGCTTCCAGTCAGTTTTGTAATTCCCTTTCTAAGGGCATTGTAAAAGGTAATCCCTCTCTTTACAATCTTGTTGAAGTTTGCCCGGCATCATATGGATAGTACTTGCATGGCTTGTGAATGATTGCTATCAGTGAAAGGACGACCGCAAGGGTACATCCCTACTATAGGACGTGACCTGCTTTACGCGATAAGCATGTATGGTAGGAGCGTACCCTTGCGGTCGCCCTGGCAATAAATCACTATCGCCGCTGTCAAGAGGTGACGCGTTTGAAAAGTGCTATAATTCCTGTTAAATGCGTGTCTTGGTAAGGCTACCACGCATAGCCAAACAATTAAGCAAAGGAATGATATTACATATGAGCACTAACGCTATGACACCAGGTGAGCGTGTGCGCGCCGCGCTAAAGGGCGAACAAGTTGACCGCGTACCGTTTTGTTTCTGGCATCACTTCAAGCCGGAAGGGTCGGGCGAACGTATGGCGGACCTGACGATGGAGTTCTTTGTGCAAAAGTTTAACCTCGATATCGTCAAGATTATGCCCGATTTGCCCTATCCAGCGCCGGATGACCCGCTTACTGAAGCAGAGCAGATGCGTTTCTTGCCTCGCCTGGACCTGGATAGCCCCATGTTCCGCGAGCAGCTCACCTGTATTCGTTTGCTGCGCGCTCGCCTGGGCAATGACTATCCCCTGATCCTCACGCTCTTCGGCCCCATGACCTGTGCAATTCGCTTTATGGGCAAGCAGCGCGCTCTCGCAGAGTGCAGAAAAAATCCCGCCGCTTTTGGTGAGGGTCTCGGCACCATTGCCGCCAACCTGCGCCGCTTGATGGAAGGCGCAATTGAAGCAGGAGCCAGCGGCATCTTTTTTTCATGCATGGGCGCGACCACAGCAGACTTTACGCGCGATGAGTATCTCAAATATGCTCTACCCTATGATGCGACGGCTTTGCAAGGCGCAAAGGATGGCTGGCTGAATATTGTGCATGTGCATGCCGACCCCGCACAAACTGATGACCAGCTCTATTTTGATCTCTTCACCGACTATCCTGTCTCGGTTATGAGCTGGAGTGATCGCCTTACCGGTCCGAGTCTCAGCGAAGCCGCTACCATGACCATGAAGTGCCTGATGGGCGGCCTCCACGAACGCGGCCCATTGACGCATGGCGACGAGGCTGCCATCGATAACGAGATCATGGCAGCCGTCACGCAGACCAAAGGGCGCAGGCTGATCCTGGCCAATGGCTGTTCAATTCCCGATGATAATCCAGAGGAGTGGTTGCATGTCGCGCGCCGGTTGGTGGATAATTTGGAGTGATCAGATATCCCACTCAGCGGAAAAGCGTTCCACATCTCTGCTTTGGAAGGTATACTTATCTTCATAATAGAGACAGAAGAACCATGCATACGTAAAACCCTCGATGACAGTGCGAGTTTTTGATACCATGTTCGACAATGGCTGCAGACTTAAACTCTGGCAAACTTGTTGTATATGGAGGAGATGTTTTTTATGGATGAACTGCAACGCCGCATTCGCATTGCGCGTGGTGAGGCGCCTGCCGACCTGGTGTTGCGCAATGCCCGGCTTGTGAACGTCTGTAGCGGCGAATGTTATCCCGCCGATGTGGCTCTCGCTGATGGACTGGTTGTCGGCATCAGCGCGCCTGGCGGCAGCTATCATGGAAATCGGGAGCGCGACCTGCAAGGTCGCTGGCTCGCACCCGCACTGATTGATGGGCATATGCATATCGAGAGTACCATGCTTGTCCTGGCAGAATTTGCGCGTATCGTCGTCCCGCGTGGCGTTACTACCGTGATGCTTGATCCTCATGAGTTTGCCAATGTGCTGGGCGTCGAGGGCATCCGCTATGTGCTCGAATCCGGGCGCGGTTTGCCGCTTAACGCTTATGTGATGCTCTCGTCGTGTGTTCCCGCCTCATCCTTTGAAAGTCCTTATCGCGTGCTCATGGCCGATGACTTGCTGCCACTCCTGCAAGAAGAACGCGTGCTGGGACTGGCCGAAATGATGAACATGCCGGGCGTGCTGCAAGGTGACGAGCAAGTGCTTGCCAAGATCATCGCCACGCAGCGCAGCGGACTGGTCGTCGATGGGCATGCTCCCGGCCTATCAGGGTCCGACCTGTGCGCCTACGCCACTGCAGGCGTGATGTCCGATCATGAATGCACCATGTTGGAGGAGGCGCGCCAGCGTATTCGACTGGGCATGTGGCTGATGATCCGCGAGGGGTCAGCCGCACGCAACCTGGACGCGCTGTTGCCACTGGTCAAAGAATTGCATCCCCCACGCGTCTTCTTCGTCACGGATGACCGCGACCCGCTGGACCTGATGACGCGCGGGCACATTGACTCAATGGTGCGCCGCGCTATCGAACTGGGTCTTGACGCGGTCGAGGCTGTACGTCTCGCTTCCTATAATACCGCGCAATATTTCCGCCTCTACAACCGGGGAGCGATCGCTCCAAACTTCGTGGCCGACCTTGTCGTGTTGGATGATCTTCAAACCTTCAAAGTAGAGTCGGTATATAAAGATGGGGAGCTTGTGGCCCAGGATGGCGAATTGCTGATCGACGTCCCCTCCGTCGAGCTTACGGGCATAACCGGTACTGTGCATATTGGGACTATTTCATTGCAGGACTTGCGCATACCGGGCAAAGTGGGGCAAGTCGAAGTTGTGGGCATTGAACCGGGACAGATCACTACGAGACACCTGCGGGAAGAGGCTCTTTTAATCGATGGCGCGATTGTGGCCGATCCCGCGCGTGACCTGCTCAAACTGGTGGTGATTGAACGGCATCATGCCAGTGGCAGCGTTGGTCTGGGGCTTGTCAAAGGCTTTGGGCTGCGCAAAGGAGCCATCGCTTCCAGTGTAGCGCATGACGCGCACAACCTGGTGATCGCGGGCGCGAGCGATGGCGACATCCTCAAGGCGGCGCGAGCGCTGGAGGAGATGGGCGGCGGTTTTGTCTGTGTCGTAGATGGAGAAGTGCGCGCCAGCGTACCGTTGCCCCTGGGTGGCCTGGTCTCGCCACTGCCTGCAGCAGATCTGGTGCGGCAACTGCGCGCCCTGGATGCCGCTGCCGCTGAGCTTGGCTGCACGCTGGAACATCCCTGCATGACGCTCAGCTTTCTCTCGCTTTCGGTTATCCCATCCCTGAAGCTGACCAATCAGGGATTGATTGACGTTGAAACCTTCACTCTGCTCCCACTGCAAAGGTAAAACGGGCCGGACATCCACGGGGATGTCCCTACATTGCGATAGACAGAGGTAAAACAGATGTTGCTGAATTTACTAGAGTATCACTGGGTAGAAGCTATTGACGATGCGCTGCTCTTGATCGCGCGCCCGGATGTAAAAACCGTTCCCCTGGCGGGAGGCACACACCTGCTTGGATTGGATGACGAGAGTATTCAGGCGGTAGTTGACCTGCGCGACCTCGAACTGGCCTACATCAATGAGGATGCTGCCGGCGTGCATATAGGCGCTATGACCACTTTGCAAAGCATGGTCGATTCGCCTATGTTGCAAAATCTGGCGACGGGTGTCCTCGTGCAAGCTGCGCAGGCATCTTCGTTCTCGCGCGTAATGCGCAACAGCGCCACGCTTGGCGGCACGCTGGCGATTGGCGCTGTATCGCAGGCTGATGTGCTTACTGTTCTGGCTGTGCTTAATGCTGAAGTGCTCTTGCGTTCAGGCTCCAGAACGAAAGTTGATCTAAGTGGCGGCACGGTTGAGCGCCCTGGTTTCGCGCTGGCCGGCGTCACCTACAAAGGCAAGCAGGAGCGGCGCGTGTCAAGCTCTGGCCTGAGTTCTGAGCGTCGTCCCAACGAGCTCATCATTGAAGTCGTCATTGCGCGCCCCGGCGCGGGCACAGGCGTATCCTTCCAACGCATTGGCCGCACTCTCACTGATATCGCCTTATTAAATGCATGCGCGCTGGTCGAAATCAGCGATGGCAGCTATACCCAGGTGCGTCTCGCGTTGGGCGGCGTCAATATGGAGCCAATACGCATGCACGAAGTTGAAAGACAGCTCGAAGGCCAGGTGGCGATGAATGCAGGCGATACGACACTCAATACACAACTGCTCGTCTCCGCGCTGCAGGCAGGCATGGCGAATTTTCAGCCCCCGGCAGATTTCCGGGCCAGCAGTGGCTACCGGAAGATCAGCGGAGTAAACCTGGCATTTCGCGCGCTCGAGGAGGCAACTAATATTTCGCGCTGGCGAAGCATGGTATCGTCGAAGGAGAGGCAATAGCGATGGAAGTTGAACTGCGTATCAATGGCGTCATTAAAAGCGTGGATGTGGCTGCCAACCAGTCCTTAATGTCAGCGCTGCGCCAGGAGGGATATTTTAGCGTTAAACATGGCTGCGAGACGGGCGAATGCGGCGCCTGCACCGTACTGATCGATGGTGTGCCACGCCCAAGTTGCGTCACATTCGCGGCCCAGGTGGGCGGCTGCACCCTCACCACCGTGGAGAGCCTGGGTAATGCGCGTAAGCTGCATCCCTTGCAGGAAGCCTTCATCGATACTGGAGCGATCCAGTGCGGCTTTTGCACGCCTGGTATGGTGCTTTCTGCTTACGCACTGCTCAAACAGAATGCCGATCCAACCGAAGAGCAGGTGCGTGATGCGCTTTCGGGCAATCTCTGTCGCTGCACCGGTTACGTCAAACCCGTGCAAGCCGTTTTGCGGGCCGCAGCCGTCATGCGCGGTGAGACCTTCGCGCCCATCAGCCGTCCAGGCTCGGATGACAACTTCCAGCCCTGGAATCCTGGACGTTCCCCGCTCGAACACGCTGAGCGCGGCGCGTCCAATGCGCCCGACGACGGCGGGTTGTCCGGCGCGAGCCATGATGCTCCCGCGCAGGGTGATGATTCCGGCGGCGGTGTAGCCACTTTAACCGGTACCCGTGTCTCAACTGAATTGAGTATTGTGGGTAAAGCTGAACGCAAGGTCGATGCTGTCAAACTGGTTACAGGCAAACCCGCCTACGTAGATGATATCGAACTGCGTGGTATGCTGCACGGGCGTTTGCTCACCAGCCCGCATGCGCATGCCATCATTCGCGACATTGATGTATCGAAGGCGCGCGCTTTGCCGG
>DATGGW010000305.1:0-6576 GCA_035308345.1 Ktedonobacteraceae bacterium
AACGTATGTAATGTTCTAGTGAAGACCAATGCTTCTTGCAACGGATACTTTCAATAGGTGTCACCAATCATGTGAATTGGTATCCTGCTTCTCATCCTTTCAGTTTATCATACGAAAGATTCGTGGCATGCTTGCAAAACATTCTCTAAGCGGTTTGCCAATTCGATTGATGTATGCTCACAATTCTGATATAATGATATGCAGAAAATAGAACACCAGTTTCAAACAGGCAGGAGAATCCTCATGAGCGACCGCCTCGTCTCACCAAAGATGACCGAAGAAGAGCAGGCCATCGAGGGCAGTTTGCGCCCTCGCCGCCTGGCGGAATATATCGGGCAGGAGAAGATCAAAGATAACCTGAGCATCCTGCTGGAAGCGGCGCGCAGGCGCAGCGAGTCGGTTGACCACGTACTGCTGTACGGCCCGCCGGGACTGGGCAAAACCACGCTCTGCAATATCATCGCCGTCGAGATGGGCGTCAACCTGCGCACCACCTCAGGCCCGGCCATCGAGCATGCGGGTGACCTGGCCTCGATCCTGACAGCGCTGCAGTCCGGCGAGGTGCTCTTCATCGACGAGATACATCGCCTGAGTCGCGCCGTCGAGGAACGCCTGTATTCCGCGATGGAAGATTTCGCGCTGGATGTGATGATCGGCAAAGGGCCGAGCGCGCGCGCCCTGCGCCTCACACTGCCGCCTTTCACCGTCGTGGGCGCAACAACACGCGTGGGCGCGCTGACCGCTCCCTTACGCGACCGCTTCGGCGCTATCTACCGCATGGAATACTACGATCCTGCCGCGCTCAAACAAATCCTGATGCGTTCGGCGCGCATCCTCAAAGTCCCGGCGGACGACGAGGGTATCGAGGAGATCGCGGGTCGCGCTCGCGGCACCCCGCGTATCGTCAACCGCCTGCTCAAGCGCGTGCGCGACTACGCCCAGGTGCGTGCAGACGGTGTGATCACGCGCGGCGTGGCGCAGGCAGCCCTGGACGCGCTGGAGATCGACCACATCGGCCTGGACCAGACCGACCGCAACCTGCTGCTGACCATCATCCAGAAATTCGACGGCGGCCCCGTCGGCCTGGACACGCTGGCCGCCAGCACCAGTGAAGACCCAGAAACCATCGAGGATGTCTACGAACCCTACCTGCTGCAACTGGGCTTCATCGCGCGCACCCCGCGCGGGCGCATCACCACGCGCCTTGCCTACCAACACCTGGGCCTGGATGCCCCACGCGGCGGCAATGGATTGGGGCCGGGCCTGTGGCAATCTACGATACTAGAGAAAGGTGATGGCGCGAGTTAGGCGGTAACTTAAGCACAATTTTCCAGGGCACGCCAATATGCCCCACCACCCAGGGCGGGGACAAGCCCGCGCCCCTACCCTGCTATGTACAACGGCCTACGCAAACCCGTATAGGGTAGGGGCGCGGGCTTGTCCCCGCCCTGGGGTAGGGGGGTGAGGCTCATGCGGCTTATGGCGAACAGAGTACAATGAAAGAGCAAACTCGCGTATGCATATGCATAAATGCGAAGGACTCAAGCTGGTCAAACCCTCACTCGCGTTCGAGGCGGAATATGTCGCCATGGTGCGCGAATCTCTCCAGACAGATGAGGACTGGTTTAACAACTTCCCGCTTGCGCTCGATGATTTCCCCGCCTTCGTCCAGGAACTGCAAGACGAGGCGCAGGGCATTGGCCTGCCGCCGGGCATCGTGCCACAACAGACCTACTGGCTGGTGAATGAGGAGAACAGCATACTCGGCGAAATTCGCCTGCGCCCGCACCTGACGCCGCCCTTTGAGCAGCATAACAGCCATATCGGCTACAACACCCGCCCATCACAGCGAGGCAAAGGCTATGCCACCTGCCAACTCGCCCTGGTCCTCGATGAAGCGCGCCAAATCGGCCTCACGCGTGTCATGCTGACGATTGATAGTGATAATCCAGCCTCGGTGCGTGTAATCGAAAAGAACGGCGGCAAGCTGGACTGGCAGCGGACTTCACCAGAAACAGGGGAGATGCTTTCCTGCTACTGGATTGATCTGTGATATGCAATGTCTGCGCTCATTGCCTCTACAAAGCATGTACATTATCACTCTCCTGTTTCATCCTTATCTCCCTCCAACATCTCATGCAGCAACATCTCAGTCTCTTCCACGCTGGCACCCACAATAGGCGCAATAGCAGCTGGCAGGCTTGCATCACCGCTGGCTTTCCAGAGCCTGGCAAGGCTGCGTAACACAATGCCGCCAGTGTAATTATCTTCAAACTCCACATATGTCTTCAAAGCTGTCAGGAAGTATTCACGTGCTTGCTGCCACTGGCGTTGTTCCTCCGCTATCCTGCCCAACTGATGGTAGGTTCCGGCCTGCTCATAGCGGTCGTTGAACTCGATATAGATCTGCAAGGCCTGCTGGTAGTAGGCTTCGGCTTGTTGCCATTGGCGCTGTTCCTCTGCGACTCTGCCCAACTGATGGTAGGTTTTAGCCTGGGAATAGCGGTCGTTGAACTCGATTTTGATCTGCAAGGCCTGCTGGTAGTAGGCTTCGGCCTGTTGCCATTGGCGCTGTTCCTCTGCGACGCTGCCCAACTGATGATAAATACCCCCCTTTAATTCACCACGCTCCTTCTCATCTATATGCACTATTTGGCTTATTAAGTTGAGAGCCTTTTGATATGACACTTCTGCATCCGCATATTGCCTGAGATCAAGTTGCCTGTTTGCAATATCCCAGATGACACGAATGGTTTCTGTGTTTAGCTGTTCAGCTGAGTAAATCTCCAGATGAATTAGCGCAGTTTGACCTAATTCAAGCCCGCGACTCTGATCCTGAGTAGTATTCAGGTAGTTGGTCAAGACCCCGTAAAGTGAGTAGATCGAAACCCGAGAACCCAGAGCAAGATTCAACGCTGTCACTAGATTTTCATATTCCAGGCTTGTTAGCACTTGCCCTAGTTGCCTTTCCTGTGGGTCTTTGGATAGAAGCAACCCCATCAGCGCTTTGCTCAGTTGGTCGTAGTGCTGGCGAAACGCAGTCTCGATAGCATTGCGCATCTCAGCTTGCTCCTGTGTATAGAGGCGGTTGCGCAAGAAATAGGGGAAGATGGGCTGCAATCGCAAGAAGCGCGGAATATCAGGATCGGGAGCGAGCAGGCCCCAGTTCTGCGCCTCGCGCAGTACCTCCGACCAGCGTTCAAAAGGCAATGCGGCCAACACAGGTTGCTCTTTCAGGTGGTTAATGTAGTTGTTGAGAACACCCTGGTTAGAATCGATGACCGACGTAAACGGTGCCAGGCAGAGTAGCAGTTGCTGCGCTTCTGGTGAGAGGTTGCTGTGGGAGTAGTCGATGCAGCGCAGGATGCTCTCGGTCTTCTCTACGAAGATGCTTTCCGACTCTTTCTCGCTGCCATCGCTCTTATGCGTGACCGTGTCGATTGTTTTGTCGCCGGCCTGTAATGCGTTCAGTACCTCGGTTGGCGTTTGATGGGCGAGGTTGGCAAGCACGACTTCCAGCGCCAGGGGGAAGCCGTCCAGCAGCTTGAGCAAGCGGCGCAGGTCAGGGTCCTGGCGATACTTTGTGGTCTGGTTGCGTTCCAGGATGCGGTCGGCCAGCGTTGAGGCGGCTTCATCGTCCAGACCGGGCAGGTCGTAGATGTTTTTGTCGAAGGTTTGCTTTGCCAGCCAGTCCTCACTGCCGCGCGAGCCGAGCAGGACGAGGGTGCGACCCTGCGCGAGATCGGCCAGGAAGCTGCGCAGGTCCTTCTGCTCTTCGGGCGGCAGCGTGTGCTGGATGGCGAGGTGCGCTCCCGTGATGGATTCCAGGTTGTCCAGTAGCAACAGGTGATTTGTGGAGCGCAGCTCCTGGGCGAGCATGGCCTGCTGCGCTTTGAGCGAGAGCGGCTGGAAGTCAACGTAATATCTGGGGCCATAGAGTTGTTGCGCAATGCTGGTCATGATCTGCTGCAGCGTGTGAGCTTTCTCGTCGTAGCCAAAGTAGAAGATGCGCCGCACAAAGCCGGTGGTGTGCCACCAGGCTGCCAGGTGCTTGAGCAGCGTGGTTTTGCCCGCGCCGCCCATACCGCGCACTAACAAGATGTTGCGCTTCTCCAGCAGGCGCTTCTCGACCTGTAAGATGTCGATGTCCCTACCCACAAATCCGTAGGTGGGATCAGGCGGCGTGTAGTCCTTTTCTTCTGCTTTGCGCTCGAACCAGGCTGTACGCTCCTGCGGGGTGAACTCGCGCATCTCCAGCTTGAGGAGTTGGTTCTGGTAAACGACGGGCAGCAGCCAGTCTTCCAGGTCGATGAGCTGGTCGAAGTAAGCTCTGCGCTCTTTGTTGTTATAGAGTTCCGCGCGGGCGTGGCGGATAGCGACGGAGAGATCATCCCCGGCAAAGAGCCGCGTATAGAGGGTGCGCATCAAGAGTTCCGCGGCGCTGACGGTCACGGAATAGCCCATTGCCAGCACAAGCTGGACGCCTTCCTGTATCAAGCGGCTTCCCAGGCTGGTCTCGCGCGCACCGATCTGTTTGCCGGATTGACAGGCGTTCAGAATGGCGATGGGGATATGATGCGCGACCAGCAGGGACGCCAGGTCAGAAGCCTCGACAAGGTCCGATTTTTTCTCTACATCCTCGTCGTTCGCCTCCAGCTCAAAGGACAGGAAAGCTTTGACGCCTTCATAGGGCTGGATTTCTTTACGCGCGTATGGCTGCTTATACTGCAATGGTTTGATGGCAAGTTTTTGCTGGATGCTCTGAACTTGCTCGTAGGTGAGGACGGCGCCATGCAAATCGAAGTGAATAACATGGTAATAGCCCTCTCCATGTTTCGCTGTGATCTCGCGCAGGTGGTTTTCCAGCGCTCTGTAGGTTCCGGGACGTAATATTTCAACCTGGACGCGCAGGTTGGCATTGCGCAGGGCCTCGACCAGGGGGCGCGAGATGGTGCGGTAGCCGACATCGCGCTTACCGGCAGGACGCGCGGTGACGATCAGCAGATTGATAGTGGGGGAGGAATGTAGAGAGAGCGCCAGGTTTTGAGGTTGAAGATTTTTACGCACAACAATTGCCTGCCGTGCCAGTGGATGCTGCAACTTTGGATCTTTCAATGCTTCCCAGTGAAGTGCGTGAAACTTCGGGTTGCCTGCAATCTCGATTTGCAGGTCGTTCAAACCGGCTTTCAAGATGTCTCGATACTCGTCATAGATATCCCGGTTGCCAAATACCTGGTTGAAGAGGCTCTCGCCATAGGTGGTAATGCTTTTTGCAGCGTTTTGCGCGCGTACCTTTTTGGTAAAAGGAAATTCTAAGTACAATCATATTAGTTTCGCGGCATGAGACCCAATGACCGATAAGATTTTGTCTGGGCATTGGTTGAACCGGTCAAAGAAATCCTGGGCAGCAGTGAGCAAGGCTTGCATGGTTTGAAAGAGCTCACAATGCGTCACTTCGCGCCGGAAGTGACGCCACAACATTTCGATCGGATTGAGCCAGGGGCTGTACGTTGGCAAGTACAACAAGACCAAGCGTCCCGCCGCAGCTTGCAGCACCGCTTCCACCTCATCGTCCTCATGCGTATTGGCATTATCCCAGGTCACATAAATCGTGCCGCTGGGATGTTTCTCCACCAGCGCAGCCAGCAGTTGGGCCATCTCCTGACGACGCTTGTGCTGCTGGAACTGCACCACCGTTTCGCCGGTGTAATAATTGACGGCTCCGATGCCGTAATAGGTCTGTTGTTGACCTGGCGTCTTGATCATCACCTGCTGGCCTTTGGGGCTCCACATGGCTCGCAGCGTGGGAAGCCAACTCAGATTGAACTCATCGGCATAGTAAAACACCTCGTCGGCCTTTAGCCCGTCGCGGGTCTCTTCAATCGTCTTTTTTTTAGCGTGTATTCAGGATCAGGGCTGCTGATGGTATGCTGAGGTCGGCTGAAGACGATCTCATGAACAGCCAGCAGACGACGAATGGTTTCATCGGAGACCTGAATGCCTGTCTGAGCGGCCAGATACGTCGACAAGCGTTGCAGCGTCCACATGGAATAGGACTGCCCCAAGCTGCGCGGCCGGTGCCGAACGGCTTCCAGCAAACAGTCTACGTAGCCCTTCGTGATTTTAGGCGGAGCACCTGGCCTGGGTCGATCTTGCAATCCCTCGCTGCCCAGATCGAGATAGCGTTTGAGCCAGCGGCGGACGGTTTCATCATCTTCACGCACAATCGCGGCGATGGCTGGGGCACTCAAGTGCTGCTCGTAAGCCAGCAGCACCATTTGAGCACGCGTGCGCATCCTCACGTCTTTGGTGCTTCGATAGAGGTCGGCTAGCTCGCTTTGCTGGTCTTCTGTCAGGTCTGCTATCTGTAGGGCTCTCATCTCTTTCTCCTTCCCTACAGTATACACCATCCCGCGAAACTAATATGATTGTACTTAAGTACAATCAAGCAATTTCTGCGGAAATGAGGTACACTGTTGGGAAAGGAGGGCGCGATGAGAAAACCCCTGGAGATCCCTGTCCCGACCGCAGAAGAGTTGAAAGCCTTAGAGACGCTCTATCGCACGACACGAGAGG
>DATGGW010000306.1:0-8465 GCA_035308345.1 Ktedonobacteraceae bacterium
GGCGAACTCTTCCGCCGTCCACCGCAGCCGCCTCCAACACTAGCTGCCCCGACTCCCGTTCATACACCACAGCCGGCATTGCAGCCACCGACGCACGAAATTTCACTGCCATTGGGCAACCTGCTTCACCTGGCATACAATCCAGGCTATACGGGATCGGATGAAGCGCGCAGCCTGCTGCTCCATCGCCTGGCAGATGAAAGCAAAGCCGGTGGGCGCGCGCGCTGCTGGAATTGTGGCTCTATTGCCATCGCTTATGATCGTTGGAGCACGCGAAGTAAAACTTTGGGAGAAGTAGGCATCGCTTTTTGCGAAATTTGCGGCGTCTGGAGTGTCATGTAGTCATCTGCGATTCTGTTTCTGAAAGGGAACAACCATGACACAAAGTCAGGGGGAACTCGAACCACGTCGTTGTCCGCGCTGTGGTGGCCGCATGGTAAAACCCGCCGGGAGTTCGCTCTACTGGCACGCGGATAACAATCATCCACGTTGTGATATCACCAATATTGTTGACTTACCCGAAGTCACGCTGACCAGCGTTGAAGCTCCTGACGAACCGCCAAAGGGTCGGCCCCGGAAAAAATGACGTGGTATAATTTGAGAGAGCATCTAACAAAATGCTCTCTCAATCGTAGTAATGATAGAACCAAACCAATGTGACACCGGCAAGGATGTCACTACATATCAAAGGAATGTTGTTAGTTTCATAGAGGTTTGCTATGTTTAATCCAAGAAATAATATGCCATATGGCGGTGGATTCGGTGGCGGCAGACGTGGAGCTTTTGCGTCCCGCTATCAATACGAGACAATGCCGCGAGGTTATGAAAATGAGCAGGCAGGCAGCCTGGTTAGCAAAGTGATGGGTCTACTGGCTTTTTCGTTCCTGTTTGCTTTTATCGGCACATTTGCCGGGTTAGCCATCAATCTTTCGTATAACTCCTATTGGGTAGTCGCTATTGGCGGCTTTGTTGTGCTGATCGCGCTCAACTTTGCTATCAATAAACCCGGACTCAATCTTTTCCTGCTCTACCTCTTCACTTTCCTGGAGGGGTTAGCGCTCGCGCCGCTCGTTTCGCTTTACCTGGCTGCAAGCTACGGCAATATCCTGGGCGAGGCTTTTCTGATTACGGCGGTGACATCGCTTGGCCTGGCCGCGTATGCCTGGACGACGAAACGCGATTTCTCCGGCCTGGGCGGTAAGCTCTTTCTCGGTGTTATCCTGCTGCTGGTCGCGAGCCTGGTGAGCATCTTTTTCCATAGCACGTTCTTCATATTCCTGATCTGTGTGGCCGGCGTAGGCATTTTCTCGGCCTACATCCTGTATTATGTGCAGCGCGCTAAATACATGGCCGACACCTTACCGAATGCCATTGGCCTGACCGTTTCGCTCTTCATCGCTGTGCTGAACCTGTTTATATTCATCCTGGAAATCTTGACCATTCTCCAGGGCGGCAATCGCGGACGGCGCTAAAGTCAGACTCGACAGGAATAAAATCAATGTGAGCCGTGTTTTGGTGGGTAGTAGATAGTTGCCAATCAGCAATTCAATCATGAAAGTGAGCACAAAACATAATGGAAACACATGCCAACTTGTTCCAGGTAGGAGATGAGGATTTTGAGGCGAAAGTGCTCAAATCCGACAAACCGGTGGTTGTCGATTTCTGGGCGACGTGGTGTCCACCCTGCCGCGCGATTGCTCCTTTGTACGAGAAGTTGAGCGACGAATATCAGGGTAAAATATCTTTTGCCAAGATGGACATCGATCATCACGAACGCACCCCGTTCACCTACGGCATCCAGGCGATCCCAACGATGATCGTCTTCATGAATGGTAAAGAAGTTGACCGCGTGCTTGGCGCGGACCCCAACGCTTTGAAGAAAAGCATCGAACGCGCTGTCGCAAAAAGCGGCGCGGTCTGATCAGCATTCACAAAATCGGCCCCGCACCGCTCCCAGGGCGGGGCTTGTCCCCGCCCTGTAATTGTGGTACATTCTTGCCATCGATGTTATTCAGTTTTTATTTGAACGTGGTTGTCTGGACATAAGGGGAACCGTATATGCCAACACTTGAACGTTCTAACCCGTTACCTCTTTATTACCAGCTTAAAGAAGTGCTGCGCCAGCAGATACAGGCTGGCTATCTTGCTCCACACACCGCTATTCCGTCGGAACCAGAACTTGTCTCGCGCTATCATGTCAGCCGCGCAACCGTGCGCCAGGCTCTGACAGAATTGGTAAACGAGGGGTTGCTGTATCGCCAGCATGGTAAGGGAACATTTGTGTGCGAACCACGCGTGAAGCAGACTTTGAGCGAACTGACCAGCCTTACGACTGAGCTGCGGCGTCGTGGCAAGCATCCCGGCGGTCTGCTCCTCCTCAGCGAACTGGCGCGCGGTTCTGAAAGCATGCGTCTGCAACTCCACCTGGCAGACGAAGAGCAGGTTGTGCGCCTGGAGAGACTGCGCTCGGCGGATGGTCAGTTGATAGCTTACGAAGTGGACTATCTGCCCTATCCTCGCGCCGTGGGTGTTTACCAGCGCGCCAGGGAGGTTGCTGAGGGTTCGCTCTACCAGTTGATGGCCTCCGAGGGACTTGTGCCTGCGATTGCTGAGCAATCTATTAGAGCGGATAGAACAACAGAGCGTGAGGCGGAACTGCTGGGCGTATCCGGGCATGAAGCCGTTATGCGGCTGGTCTCCACCATATTTGATGAGACCGGTTTACCCATAGCCGTGTCTGAGGCGATCTTTCCCGTCGGGCGCTTCGAGTTGCAACTCACCCTGCGAGTCGCGAAATAGGGCGCGGTAGAGACAAGCCCATATAAAGGTTTGACCAGACGTGCTATACTAGCCTGGGAAATTTAGATTATAGCGCACCAATCTGAACACGCGGAAACAGAATTGGTACTCATAGAGGAGAATCAGGTATTTATGGATGATACAAATGCTATGCAGGGAAATGATACGGCTCAACAGAATGGCATGCAGGCCCGGCAGGATAATGCTGAAGCGCAGGAATGGACGGACAAAGGCAACGAAGCGGCCCAGCAGGGTGATTACGAGGGCGCGGTGGAAGCTTTTGAGCAAGCGGTAGAGATAAACCCAACCGATGCTCGCGCTCGTTATAACCTGGCCCTGGCCCAGCAATGCCTGGGTGATTCAGAGAGCGCTGTCGCAGGCTATCAACGCGCCATCGACATTGACCCCACATTGGTCGACGCCTACATCAACCTGGGTAACCTCTACGGTGAAATGGGGATGAGTGAAGAATCGCTTGAGACTTTCCAGGAGGCGCTTGATTTTGCCCCCGATAATGATATGCTCTACCTCAGCGTGGGGGATGCTTATCGCGCGCAGTATCTCTACCAGGATGCCATACAGAACTACCGGCAGGCCGTCGTTCTCAATCCCGAGAATACCCTGGCTGCGGATAATTTGCGTGATGTGCGCGAGCGCGTCAACCAGCAATTGCGCCGCGTGATGGAACAGGAGCAGCGTGTTGACGAAGACCCCGGTGATATCTCTCGCTACGCGGAACTGGTGAGTCTTTACATCGACATGCGGAGTTACGATGATGCGCTCTCTGTCGCGAATCAGATGACCGCGCTTGATCCCGATGATCGCACCGGCTATGATAGCCTGGCCGCTGTATATGAGGCCCTCGGCGAGCCTGACCAGGCGGCTGAGACCTATGCGCGCATAGTAATCCTCGCGCCCGACGATGCGGAAGCGTGGGAACATCTCGGCACCTGGCGCATTACGCAGGAAAACACTGAAGAGGGCATTCAGGCTTATGAGCAATCCGCTCGGCTTGACCCCAATCGCTTCACAGTACACTTCAGTCTTGCAGAAGCTTACCTGGAAAGCGAGCGCTACGAAGAGGCCAGGCAGACTTACCAGGCGCTAATTGAAAGACGCAGCGAACTGGATTCCGACGATCTGGCGGCTGCTTATGCCGGCCTGGCTGACACCTATAACTGCATGGAACGTTACAACGACGCCATAGAGACTTGCCAGGCGTTGCTGGAACAGTTCGAGGGTGATCCAGAGGGCTATTACCAGCTAGCCACCGCTTACGACGCGCTTGATCGCTTTGACGAGGCCATTGAAAATTACGAAAACGCCATCGAAAGCGACCCGCTGAACGCGGATTACTACAACGACTATGCCGACACTCTGCGTGAAGTCAAACGCTACGATGATGCGCTTGAAATGGCGCGGCAGGCCATCGCGATGGACCCATCGATGATCCTCGCCTACGAGACGCTGGCGCAAATTCACGAGGAGATGGGACACCCGGAAGACGCGGCTGCCGCCATGGAACAGGCCGATGCCCTGCGCGTGGCGGAAAAGTAAGGCGAGATTCCAGGGCGACCGCAAGGGTCGCCTCTACTGTAGACGAATCACGATGTCAAGTCAGGGAGTTTGTATTTCCTCGACGGCGGCAGTGAATGCTTCAAAGTCGGACAGGCGCTGCTGGATATGGTCGTAAAGCAGGTCAATGTCTAAAGAGCCAGGGTCATGCACGAGCGCATCACGCAGATTGGTCAGCACTTCAAGGCGGTAGGCCAGTGATTGAGGGATCAGTTGCTGCGAGGCGACGATGCTGAGCAGTTCGTGATAACCGTCAGGCCTGCGCAGTCCAAGCGATGCGACCAGGATACCGCAGACGCGCAGGCATGCCTCGATGGCTATTTGCAGGTAGCGTTCGGCCAGAGCATACACATGGAAATCGGCAGTAAATTCCTCGCGCGCGGTTTTGCCCAGGTCATGCAAAATGACAATAGCCTCGCGTAACTGCTTCAAATGACGCTGCAGCAGTTCTTTGTCAATGGGTAAAATCTGTCCATAGAGACGGCGACTGAGCGCCTGGTTCTGTATTTCGTCAAACTTCTTAAAGTCTAGATAATCCATGACTGCCTTTGTCTCAAAGGAGACGCGCAGCTTCTCATCACGGCTGAACAAAATCTGGCCGTATTTGATAACCTGCAATTTGAGCAGGAGCGAGGCTTGATTGAGGATCACCACGTCGATATTATCGGAATCCAGGCGTTTGGCAAGCTCACTGAAGAAGTAAAGTTGGTAATCGAGAAATTGATCTGACTTGATCTGTTCCATCAGCAGGATAGCGATATCGACATCGGTGAGATGTCCAAACGAGGTACGATTCGAGAGGGAGCCGGCCAGGTAGGCGGCATTAACAGGACTTTGCGCAAAAAGTTGGTTGAGCCGAGATTGTCTTTCAAACAAGTTCATCAATAACCTCCGGAAGAGCTCAACCCCTGACGCCCACCAGCGGCGTCACTGCATGTCAGCATCCCCATCCCCATTAATTGAAAATTGACAAAATACGAGGACTATCTACTACCAACTATAACATATGCAGAAGCGGTATAGTAAGTGTTAGCCCTCGACCCACTCTTCGCCGTTGGTGGCGACCTCTTTTTTCCAGATTGGCACGGTGGTCTTCAGCGTATCGATGATGTAGCGACAGGCGTCGAATGCTTCTGCGCGGTGCGGGGATGCTACCACGATAATCACGCTGGCCTCGCCGATTTCCAGGCGACCAATACGGTGCGCGACCGCGACACGCTCGACACTCCAGCGTTTATGCGCTTCGACCACGATTGCGTGTATCTGCTGGATGGCCATCTCAGGATAGACATCGTACTCAAGATAGCGTATTTGCTTGCCGCGAGCATGATCGCGCACGACACCTTCGAATACCACAATGCCGCCAGCGCTCGGATGAGAGACAGCCGCGACCAGCGCATCCCGATCAAGCCGTTCGCGGGTAATCGAAATCAGCGGTTCCATACGGATTACTCCTGACGCCCGCCAGGGACGTCACTACATGTTAATTTCCCCCGCCGACGGGCGGTATAAATACTACTTCATCTCCATCATGCAGTTGAGTTTCTAACGAGACGTACTGGTGGTTGACGGCGCAAAGGGAACGCTCCATGATTGTTTGCAGGCGTGGATAGCGCGCGAAGAGCGCTGCGCGCAACGCGGCAACGGTAGCCCCATCATGCAAGGTCAACTGTTCCTCGTTCTTTTCCAAAATCTCGCGCAACGAGGCGAAGTAGCGTACGCGTATGTTCATGGTGGTATTATAGCATTGCATTTAGCCGGTTTGCTATGCTCTCGACGAGTGCCATCTTATTTCTTCTTCCCCATTTTGTTGTTGTATAGTATCTATAGTGAGGCTGTAAGGTGTTCCTGAAGCGAACTTGAAAACGCTGAAGATTTAACGCAAGAATAGAATATAAGGAGAAGTAAAAACTATGGCAGCTCGAATAAGCGCACGTAACCAATTGCAGGCGAGTGTGAAATCAGTCAAGCTTGGAAACGTGATGGCAGAAGTGATTTTGGAACTTGCGGACGGGCAGGAAATTGTTTCGGCTATTACACGAGGTTCGGCTGAAAGTTTGGGTCTGAAAGAAGGGGATAAAGTCGTCGCGATCATTAAGTCGACTGAAGTCATGATCGGCATTAACGAGTAGCCGCTCTGTCAAGCGTCAAAACGGCTACTATTTCTGCATCTCTTTACGAGGTAAACAATGATTGGAGCTGCGGCGGCACCACCGTAGCATCGCCTGAGATCTCAGGCGTCACCAATGACAATCCATCGTTGGTAAAGAATGCCTGACCCGGCTGCGAGAAGATGTACTGGACGAAGGCGATTGCTCCTGCTTTGTTCTTACTTGTATTGAGTATAGTGATAGTATAGATGATGGCAGATCCCTTTGTAACCAGATGGGTCTTCGGGTCGGTATAGCTGGCCTGGGCATAAGTGCTATTCAACGAGGGATCGCTCATGTTGATCTGCGCCGGGAGGGTGATATAGGGCAGTTTGGCATCCGTCACCTCGTTGAGGTAAAAGAAACCCGCGTCAAGCTGTCCTAAACCCAGACGCGCCACCAGGTCTTCTTCAGGAAAAATCTGGCTCGTACTATTCGAGGCGCCCAGAATTTTACTCGTTAAACCGGGCTGATTGTAGTATTTCTCTGCCAGTTCCATCGCAATGATAGTGCGCACCCCCTTGGGGTCAAGCGCCGGATCGGTGCGCCCGATGCGCATGCCGGGTTCTTCCAGCACCTGGTACCAGGTTTTAGATCCACTGGCGGCAGCCTGAAAGTCGGCGGCAAATTTGCTGCTGGGGCTGTAGCCGATTACCAGCGAGGTGCGAATAAATGGCGCATACCATGAGACGTAGTTGCCATTCGCCGCTCCCATCAAAGTGGTATTGACGGCGGAGGACGCGCTGATGAAGATATCGGGGAAACTTAGTTTGCCTTTGATCTCATTCGCCAGCGCGCTGGAGCCTTTGCCCTCGCCCTGGTAAGGATAGCCGGTGGTCTGGCTAAACGCAGGGCCAATTTTTTTCTCCATCAAATTGACGAGGGAGCCTGCATAGGCGACAGAGACCTTGCTTTTAGGCGCTGTAGAGAGGGTTGGAGTGCTGCCATTGCCAGTACTTCCGCCACATGCTGCTAATAGGACTCCTATAAGCATGGTGATCGAACAAAATATGGGCATGAGTCTGAAGGGGAGATGGCGACTTTCCATTTTCTGCTGTTTGTCTCGCATGGTTATCTCCAGATAGAAAAATAAGAAGAACGACCAGCATGAATGCAATCAATCACATTTATACTCCGTGAGCGAGTAGTCAATCAATGAGTAATGCGATGTATCTATTGTAAGCTTAGCAGCTACTTCTGTCAAGGAATTTCCCAGGAAATATCAGGGCTTTTCAACGAGAAGCCCTGTGTATAGGCATTCGCTAAAATTGACAGGCAAATCGGTTTTCAGCTATAATGCCTACATATTCACCTTTCCTAAATTGAAATCCTTAGTAGATGCGCCAGGTAACAGCAATGGCAAAGTCATCTAATAATTTGAGAATTTTACCTGCACAACGTTTAGATTCATTGCGGTCTAATCTGCGCAAAAGCTGGCCGATCTGGACCTTTATTCTTTCTCTGCTGCTTGGCTTAGGCATTATACAGGTGCAGGCTGTCAGGCTGGTAATACCGGCTGTGTATCTGGGATACTTGCTGCTAGGTGTGCTGCTCCTCTATTCTTTAGGCAGTTTAGTTTTCTTGAGTATAAGGAATAGTAGATTGACGACTGAGTTAACTCAAACGCGGGAAGAAATCGATCGACTTGAAAAGCGAACCTCTCCGCTATTCTTGTTAGAGGATATGGGGCTGAGCGGCCTGATGGTGCATTATGAATCACGTAAGGAGATTCACAGGATCAATCCTGTGAAGTTGGATCTTCTGCAAATCTTGATCCGGGTTGTGGGAGCTGATGCAGAGAGGGATGCCGAAATTACGTATCGTTTGAAAGGAGCAAATATTTCCGATCAAACTTTGACAGGATTGTATCTTTCGATAGCCGGCGATAATCTTGTTCCTTTGAGCAGCCTGGGAGCAAAGCTCTACAATATACATGCTGAT